>CAYGNA010000182.1:0-605 GCA_964351065.1 uncultured Pseudomonadales bacterium | reverse complement strand
CTGGTGCAGCAGCGCCTGCTTGATATCGCCCCATAGCGAACTGGTGAAGTCCCTGAGCGCCGGTTGTTTGAGAATGTCTTCCTTGAGGGCAATTTCTTTGTCGCGGATGTCCTCCGAGTGTTTGAGGTCTTCCATAAAGTCTTTCATCATCTGGACCAGCCGAACGCGCATGGGGTGGTAAATATCCACCTGCATCTCGTACATCATCTTGCTGACGCTGCGCACGATGCGATGGTAGATTGCCCGGTCTACCGAATCGGGAAACCACCAGGGTGTTTCATCCCGCACGCTGCTACGGATATCGTCATCACTGTCTTCCAGCAGAAACATGCCAGCCCGAACTGCCCCGTCAAACAGTTCCTGTTGGCGACGGCCGGACGTGACGAACGACAGCAGGTCGCCGATGATAGGGGCAAACGATGTCTCTCTTATGCGCTGCTCGACTTTGCGTTCAATCATCGAACGGACGTCGTCATCGTTCATTACCCTGACCACGCCGGCGAGACCGGCGGTGACCTGCTCGGCAATGGCGGGGGCGTTGTCCCGCTGGCTGATCACGCCGGCGAGGCGACGGGAGGACTTGAACTACCGGGAGTGTTGGGAGT
>CAYGNA010000181.1:6178-7661 GCA_964351065.1 uncultured Pseudomonadales bacterium | reverse complement strand
AGCCCGGCCAGTTCGTCCTGTGTCAGCGGAAAGTCAAAATCGGTGATCGCCTGCCGCAGCAGGAGTGGTTTGGCTTGCCAGTACTCCGCCAGGAAAGATGTTGGGTTCAGGCCATTGGGCGCACGGCTCATGTTTAGGCCATACCACGCCAGTTGCCATGGAAGCCGAAAGGCACCCGATGATCGAGCCTGGCCTTGGCCAGCGGGCCCGCCTCGATGTTTTGCGCATCCAGAATCATCAGGTGGCTCTTGTCGGCGCTTGCATCGTAAACATTGGCGAGCAGAAAACCATCACCCTCCGGTGCATCCTGTGAGGCAGGTACAAACACCGGTTCGGACGTCGCAAAGTTGCCACCCATGTCGAACTTTTTCATCTTGCCTGTCTGGTGATCAATGTGGGCTATGGCAGAGAAGCCGCCGGTAACGGAGCTTTCTGCACCCTGGCAACCCATGTAGCCATGTCGATAGGCAAGGCCGGCAAATCGCTCGTCCAGCCTGGGGAATTCGGACCAGGTGTCGTCCAGTTGTTCCACAACGTAGTCATCGGTGTTGCGCGACAGATCAAAGGTCCAGCGCTTGAGCACGGCGTTGGCCTTTTTGGGATCAGGTTTGCTGCCGTCGGCATGCGGGAAGAGCGGCGCCTCGGCATATTCACAGACATCGCAGGTAATAACCTCGCCATTGTTATGGGCGTTCATGGGGTGGAACACATAGGCGGGCGGGCCGCGGAACCAGCGAATGTCCTCAACGGTGCCTGTCCTGGGCATGATGCCAATAAACGTGCCCTTTTCCGGTTCCCAGGCAAAGGCAGGGCCGCCGCCCATGGCGCGTTCCAGTGAGCCTGTGAGCGGCATGATGGGGAACAGCACATAATCCCGTGTCACCAGGAAGTCGTGCACCATGGAAGCGTAGGGTGCCTTGAAGAAGCCCGAGGTTGTCAGTTCTCCCGCGCGGTTCACCACGTGATAGGACATACCGTCCGACAGTGGGCCGTCGGCGCTGTAGCCAAAGAACACCATTTCACCCGTTTCCGGGTCGATTTTGGGATGTGCTGTCATGGGCCCCTTGAGCTTGTTGCCAAAGGTCCAGGCACCCCGGGATTCCAGTGTGTCCGGGTCCAGTTCAAACGGCGCATGGCCTTCTTCCAGCGCCAGCAGTTTGCCCCCGTGCCAGACGATATTGGTGTTTGCCACGCCGTCTGTTTCAACCCCGGCGACGCGTGGATCGTTATCCATGGGGTTGAGTGCAGCGAACAGGGATTCGCCGGCCTCGTGTTCCAATTTCCATTTAACGGTGCGCGGCCAGCGGTTGCGGTAGGACACACGACCCTCTTCGATGTGGAAAGCGTGGATCATGCCATCGCCGCCAAACCAGTGGTGGTGTCCGCGTGGTGCAAACTGCGGGTTGGGGCCGTTGCGGTAGAAAGTACCGCGCAAGGCGCGTGGCACTTCTCCCTCGATAATCAGGTCAGGGGCATCACATTC
>CAYGNA010000181.1:2834-6168 GCA_964351065.1 uncultured Pseudomonadales bacterium | reverse complement strand
CTCCCTCTGGATAGGTGCTTAGCCACCCACGAGATTGGGATGATTGGGAAACGGCTTGGCCATGTGCTTTCCTCCGGTTGTTTTGCTGGTCGCGCTGGCACAAGGAGAACATGAATTGCACAGGCCCGCTAGTCGTATATCGGTAAAAAGGTGTTGAACGCAGCCTCGCAAACGTCGGCCGGATCGTTAAACCAGCGATTGCGATTAAGCCCTGCAATGACTGCCATTTCTGTATCACGGAGCGTGAAATCAAGCAGGGCCAGGTTTTCCCGCCGGCGCTCGGAACATGTTGTCCTCGGAATGAGACCAGACAAGCCCACCTAACGGTGTAGCTCAAGGCAGCTTGCGAGCACCGCATCAGCACCGGCAGCGAGCAGGGCGGGTTTGTCATTGCTGCCGCTCAACACGCCAATACAGTACATCCCCGCCAGTTTGCCAACTTTCATGTCGAGGGCACCGTCACCCACCATCGCGGCAGCGCCGGGTGCTGCGCCGATGTGTGCCAGGGCTTCAATCAAGTGGCGCGGATCAGGTTTGATATGGTGAGTATCGTCACGCGCGATGAGCACGTCTGTCTGTGCCAGCAAATCGGGATAGACCTGGAGCACCGCATCCCGGCAGTTACGCGTGACCACACCAGTTCGCAGGCCGCGCGCTCGCAGACTGGCCAGCAGGTGGTCCACGCCGTCAAATGGTGTTGTGGAACGCGACGCCTCAATTTCGATATCGCGAATCAACTGGTGGGCGGCGGCGTGGTACGCCATCGCCAGTGTCTTGTCCTTGCCGTGGAGGTAAGCCGCTGAGACCTCAACCACTTCCACGATGTACTGGCCTTCGAACACCTGCACTGGTACGGCATAGCGCGTGGTCAGCGCAATTACCTCGCGCCGCATTGAGGGCAGATCCAGATTGGGCGCCAGGGTACCGTCGAAGTCGAACAGCACGGCTTCGATAGAGGAGGGCAGCATGGAGAAATACCCGGTTATTGAAAGCGGGAATGTTACTGCGCCCGCCCTTGTATGTCAGGCGTGAAGTTGGCAAGGTTCACCCACCAAAAATTGGCCTTACCTTTTATGTCGGATTTTGCCTCGGCCCTTGAGAGCGATGAACAAAGAGTCGTCAACAAGGTGGCTGCGCTGGATATTGGTTCCAACAGCTTTCACCTGGTGGTTGCTCGCATTGTTGCCCACGATGTGCAGATACTTCACCAGCTAAAGCTGCGCGTTCGGCTGGCAGATGGTCTGGATGCGGATGGGCGGTTATCACCCGAGGCGATTGAGAGAGGACTGGATAATCTCCGTATTTTTGCCGAGAGCCTTCGCGACTTTGAGCCGGATTCCGTGCGCATTGTTGCAACCTACACGCTTCGCAAAGCAAAAAATGCCCGCGAGTTCCTCACCAGGGCGCGGGCGGTGTTGCCCTATCCTGTTGAGATTATCTCCGGGGCAGAAGAGGCGCGGCTGATCTACCTTGGTGTTGCCCACACAAGTCATCATGAGGGAAAACGCCTGGTCGTGGATATTGGCGGTGGGTCAACTGAGCTGATCATTGGCCACGGTTTTGATCCGCTGCTGATGCGCAGCCTGCAGATGGGATGTGTTGTTTATACCAAACGTTTCTTCGCAACCGGCGATATTAAGCAGAAGTCGTTTGACAAGGCGGTGACCAGCGCCAGGCAGGAACTGGAACTGGTTGAGCAACACTTTCTGAAAATGACCTGGAAAACGGCCCTGGGGTCATCTGGCACCATTCGGACGATTGTTGGCATAGCAACCGAGATTGGTCAGCAGAGTAAACAGGGTGAAGTGTGCCTGGCCGACCTCAAGGCGATTGCCCAGCATTGTATCAAGGCGAAACATGTCAACAATCTCGCGCTGCAAAACCTGGGGGAAGACCGCCGCGAGGTGTTTCCTGCAGGACTCGCGATTCTGATAGCGGTTTTCGAGAGCCTTGGTATTGAGTCGATGGAGTTTTCGCCAGCGGCGCTGCGGGAAGGCGTGATCTACGACATGGAAGATCGCTTGAGTCATCTCGACGTGCGCGAACGCACGGCGCAGAGCCTGGCTGCACGCTATGACGTGGACATTGGGCAGGCCCAGCGGGTGCTCGAAACAACACTCTACCTGTTTGATGAAACAAAAAAGGTGTGGGACGTTTCAAAGCCTGAGCTGCGAAGCCTGCTGGCCTGGGCCGCGCTGCTGCACGAGGTAGGGCTGCAGATCAATTCGCGTGGTGTGCAGAAGCACTCTGCCTATATCCTGCAGAACGTGGAGATGCTGGGGTTTAACCAGGAGCAGCAGCGCCTGCTCTCGACCCTGGCCCGCTTTCAGCGCAAGCGAATATCAAAAAGCGAGATTGCTGAGCTTTCCCTGTTCGCTGCGCCGGAAATTGTTCACCTGATTGCGCTGTTGCGCCTTGGCGTGCTGCTCAATATCAAGCGCCAGAACGACATTCTGCCGCCCATCAAAGTTAAAACAACCAAAACAGGTTTGCGCCTGCAGTTTCCGCCGGACTGGTTAGCCGGCAAGCCGACTTTCAGTGGTTATCTTGAGCGCGAGAAAGAACAGATTGCAGTGCTTGGAATTGATCTCAGCTTCAAGTGACGCTACAAGTTTGTTAGTCACGCCTTCACTTGAAACATTTGCTTATCTGTGCTGCACGACGGGTCAGGCTTTGGCCATGATGTAACTCCCTGCACCAATGAGTGCAGCACCCGCAGTTTTTTTGGATAGCGCACTAAAGCGCGTGCCCCTGGCAGATGAAATCACGCGATTCGCAAAGATCGCATAAAGCACCTTTGTGCCGCCAACGGCGACAATAGTGATGGCGAATACAATGGATGCGTCAATGATTTTTAATTCAGCCAGGTCGATGAATATGGGCAACAGGCTCAGGTAGAAAAAGATCGCCTTCACGTCACCAAGTGTGAGCAAAAAACCGGCGAGGAAACTCGCGACAAAACTGCCCCGCTGAATTGGCGAATTAGCTTCAGGTGTACCGCCGATCTTCGACCGTAGCAACGTCAGACCGAGCCAGAGCAGGTACGCCGCACCCAGGTACTTCACAATCAAGAATGCGCCACCCATTGCTTCTGCAACAACGGTGAGCCCAAGCATGACCATACCGATAAAGAGCAGATCGCCCAGGACGACACCCGCGCCGACCACGATGCCATGCGACGCGCCAAGCGTAACAGACCGGGCGATGACCAAAGCCACGCTGGCGCTGGGGAGTGCTGCGAGTGCGGCCATTGTGCCAAAGAGTATAAATGCTTCAATGAGGGTCATGATCAAGTGCCCGACTCGGCGTTAGGCTAAAAAAAGGCCAAAAACGT
>CAYGNA010000181.1:0-2734 GCA_964351065.1 uncultured Pseudomonadales bacterium | reverse complement strand
AAAGGCCAAAAACGTCACACACCTTAATCTAGCTTCAATCAACGTGCGCGATTAACTACTTTTTTTGCTGGAAGAAGACTACAGGTGTGCGTGCGTTTAATGTGTGTGGCGTTTTTGCATGTGGCGTTTTTGCAGTGGTATTACACCGACCCCACCAATAAGCATAAGGACCATCCCGATGGCGGTACCTGGAAGAAGGACATTGCGAATCACCTCTGCACTCAGGTTGGCCTCGGTTTTCAGGAGAACGGACACAGTGAGTATCCCTCCGATCAGCAGTATCGCGCCCGACAAGATCTGCCACGAACGGCTATCTGCGTCGAGTTTGACTACATCATCAGTTTCGTTCGATCTTCGGAACATATCCCCTCCAAGTGGCAATTTTACCTGCGGCTTAACCGCGTCATACCACGCCTTGTTGAGCGGCTCTCATCTACGCTAACCCGGTACTAACGCGAGGCAAGCTCCCGCCGGGTCCTGAATCGCCGCATATGCGTACTCGCCACCGTTCCCGCGTGTCTCTTTAATGATCTTACCCCCTTCTGCTTGCACACGGCGAAGACTTTCGGCCAGGTCGCCAACGGGAAGATAGATCATCCAGGCAGCCGGCAGGCCCAGGTTCACGCCGCGCGCGTGACAGACGCCCGCGGCCGGTTCTCCATCACTACCCACCATGTTGTAGTCGGCGTAGCGCTCGCTTGCGTCCTCCATTTCAACGGTCTGCACTGACCAATCAACGACCTCGCGATAAAAGTCTTTGGTCGCCGAAGCGTCGGCAACCGTCAGGTCGAGCCAGGCTATACAGCCCACATTCGATGAGGTTTCCTCGATTGGGGGGAGCGCTTCCGCGGGAACAACCGGGATGATCCCGAACGCTGCGCCATTGGGATCGCGCAGCACTGCCCATTGGCTAACTCCATCACCGTCTTTGCCATGCATAAGCTCAGCCCCGCCCAGTTCGAGCGCGCGGGCCGCACTGGCTGCGATATTGGCGACCTGAATGTGCGGCATCCATTGGAGCGGCAGGTCAGCAAACTCTGGGCTGCTCGCACCGAGGCCGATGATCGGGATGCCCATATTATTCATCAGGTCCTCGCGCCAAAGCGGATTCTCACCAGTGGTGAGTACGCGAGAGTAGAAATGCATTTCACGTTCGTGTTCGGGGACGGCAATGTCGGCGCTAAGGATTCCGCCGACGCGTGAGATGAAAGGGCTGCCCATGGTTTGCCTCCTGATTTTCTACATTGGCTCACACACTTTAAGCGATCTCAAAAACATGTGCACGAATGTCGCATTTACGGTTGCGATTTTTCGCACCAGTGTCAGCCGGTCAGTCGTGTGTGTCTTGTTCGCGTGTTAACCTTCAAGTAGAGAGCCTTACGATTGAAGAATGGGGTGTTGTTGCATAGCGTCGCACTCTGCCACAGTTTTGGAGCGCAGCGGAAAAATCGTTCGATAGCAGCGACTTGTTAGGTGTTTTTGAAAAGTGGTGGGGACTCAAAACAGTAATACTTTAAAACCTATCAGGATGAGTATTATGCCGCCAAAAAGCTCCGCCTTGCTTTCAAAAAATGTACCGCTCCTGGCACCAACAAATACACCCAGCCAACTAAAAATAAATGTTACGAATCCGATTACGGAACAGGCAATGAATGGGTTTACGTCCATAAGCGTTAGTGTAAATCCAGCAGCCATAGCATCTATGCTTGTTGCTATAGCAAGAATTAGCATCATCCTGTGGGTGATCTGTGCGATATCATCTTCTATACCGTCAGAAAATGATTCGTAAACCATTTTCCCACCAATCAGCAGAAGAAGGGAAAAAGCAATCCAATGGGCGTAATCTTCAATCCAGCCGAATACACCCTTACCCCCTAGGAAGCCAATCAAAGGCATCAGGGCCTGAAACAGGCCGAAGTAAATGGCAGCCTGGACGGCCAGCTTCCTAGTATTCTGCTCATGCTTTGATCCAAGACCGATGGAGACTGCAAAAGCATCCATGCTAAGCGCTACAGCTAAAATAAAAACTTCAATCATTCACTATTCACTATCGATGCGGTTAAACGTAGCAAGCACTGTGGCTAGCAAGCACTGTGGCTCACACACTTTAAGCGATCTCAAAACCATGTAGGAGGACATCGCACTTTCGCTTGCGATATCTCGTACCAGTGTCAGCCAGTCAGTCGTGTGTGTCCTATTCGCGCGCGGGCGTCTAACGTCGTGGACAAGCGCATTCGACGCAGGAGTGCGACCGGCGGTGGTTGTAGGTCGGAATCAATTGCTGTGCTTTGTTATAAGGCTGACACCGCTTCAATTGCTGTTGATGAAAGCCCAAGTCTTCATTCCTTATAATTGAATGAACTATCGGAATCCTTTTAAGGCAACTTTTGATGTAAAGAATCAGCTATCAGCTTGCTTCCCGGCTTTTCTGTTCAAGACGAATGCTATTAGGAAGATACCCAGTACAAATAGAGCAATGAGATATGCATTGGAAAACGAAGTGAATGCAAAGACACTCATTAACAGTATAGCGGTGGTAAACAGGAGGATGTCTGCCGCAATACCCCACCCAAGGTTTTCTAGTATTGAAGCTCGTTTTTTGCTCATTCTATTCCCCTCAAAGCCTGAATAAATCACCCGGTACCTGAATCGCCTTCTGCACTTTTACACCAACAACGACTGTAGCTCACATGCTTTAGCTTAGCACTGTGGCTCACACACTTTAAGCGATCTC
>CAYGNA010000180.1:0-7780 GCA_964351065.1 uncultured Pseudomonadales bacterium | reverse complement strand
CATTGGTCTTGGTGACCCCACGGGTCTCTATCATGGCACCCAGCAAATCAACCAGGGCCAGATGGACCGTTGGAATATCGTGACAACACTCAATTACCTGGCGCACGATAAGGAAGAAGACATTATTGCGGCGAAGCTTCCCGAGCTCCCACGCAAGACGATATCCAACATGGTCTCGGTTGCTGATTTGACGAGGCAAGGCTTTATTAATGGGGATATCTCTATTGTGATGTCACCCAGGACCGTCATCATGTGGGCAGAAAACGCGCGTATTTTTGGCGACTTCGGCTTTGCTTTCCGACTGACGTTCCTGAACAAGTGTGACGAAACCGAGCGAGCCATTGTGGCGGAATACTATCAGCGCTGTATGGGCGAAGAACTTCCGGAGTCTTCATCCAAAGTTGTGTTGGCCTAAGCGCGCCGAACTGGCGCAATCCCGCCCTGGCGGGATTGGAGTGCAATTTTGACGCAAATTGACGATCCGACAGAACTCTTCAAGCAAGCTGTCACCTCTACCATGCGGGCCATATCCGGCAATGAGGAGCTGACCGTAAGCTTTGGGCGCGGCAAACCCTATTTGCAGGGAAATCGCGCCCGGATTCCCATGCCCGAATCAAACCTCACGACAGACGAACTGGCCGCGTTGCGTGGCACAGCGGACAAGTATGCCCTGAAGATGCGCTTTCACGATGAGACTTTTCATCGCGGCCGCAGGCCGGCCTCGGGCATTGCGCAGGAAGTCTTTGATCACGTCGAAGAAGCCAGGTTAGCCTCAATTGGCAGCTACTTAATGAAAGGCGTTGGCCAGAACCTGACCGCAGAGCTTGAGCAGTATTGCGTCAATCATGGCTTTGACAATATTGAAAACCAGAACCAGGCTCCCCTTGGAGAAGCCGTTGGGATGTTGATCAGGGAGCGGTTGATGGGCGTTCCCTTGCCGCCGTCAGCAGTACGTGTGGTTGACCAGTGGCGTGATTATATTGACGAGGTGCTGGGCGAGCAGTTTGAGCGACTGGACGAGGTGCTGTTTGACCAGGAAGCCTTCTCGAAGCTGGCCAGGGAAATGATCACCAATCTGGGGCTTGCTGAAGAGTGGGGTGAAGACAGCGGCGACGGTGACAGCGAGGACATGGAAGATCAGTCCGAGGAGATGGAGTCCGAGGCTGGCAGTGAAGTGTCTGACCAGGAATCTGCTGGTGATGCTGATATGGCTGATGCCATCGAAGGCGAGGTGCCGGTAGATATGGAAGCCATGGATATGGCCGAGGCGGACGGTGACCAGGACGAGGCTGGCGCACCACCTGAAATGGACATCCAACAGAACTGGAACCGTCCCAAAGAGATTGAGTACAAGGCTTTTACCACCCTTTTTGATGAAACGGTGGTGGCCAGTGAACTCTGTGAGCCGGCTGAGCTTGAACGACTGCGAGGTGTGCTGGACAAACACTTGCAGAACTCACAGGTAGTGATCAGCAAGCTGGCGAATCGTCTGCAGCGCAAACTCATGGCACAGCAGAATCGGACCTGGGAGTTTGACCAGGAGGAGGGCATGCTCGATACCTCGCGCCTGCCGTCCATCATTATGGATCCCTATAGCCCGCTGGCGTTCAAACGTGAAAAAGACATGAAGTTCCGCGATACAGTCGTGTCGCTGCTCATCGACAGTAGCGGATCAATGCGCGGACGCTCCATCACTATTGCGGCCATGTGTGCAGATATCCTTGGCCGAACCCTCGAACGCTGTGCGGTCAAGGTCGAGATACTGGGCTTCACAACGCGCGCCTGGCGCGGCGGTCAGTCACGCGAGATGTGGTTGCAGCAGGGTAAGCCCACGCATCCGGGGCGCCTGAACGATCTGCGCCACATCATCTACAAATCGGCAGACGCCCAGTGGCGGCGTGCGCGCGGCAATCTTGGCCTGATGATGCGTGAGGAACTGCTGAAAGAAAACATCGACGGCGAAGCGCTGCTCTGGGCGCACAACCGGATCGTGGGGCGTCCAGAGGATCGCAAAATCCTCATGGTGATATCAGATGGCCTGCCCGTGGATAACAGCACACTGTTGGTGAATCCAAGCAATTATCTTGAGCAGCATCTCAAGTACGCCATCGACAAAATCGAGAACCACTCACCGGTTGAACTGGTGGCTATTGGCATCGGTCATGATGTGACGCACCACTATCGCCGTGCTGTGACAATTACCGATGCAGAGCAACTTGGTGATGCCATGATTGAGCAGCTTGCAGACCTGTTTGACGAGGCGTCAAACCGAAATTTGCCGAAGGTGCGTAACCAGGAAGCGAACTAAGCGAATGCATCGCCAGGCGATACTGTCTCTCTTTGACACCTACGAGACCAGGTTTCCACAGGAAACTGACACGGTCGCGCGTATTCGCACCTTCGTGCAGTCAGACCCCAAGTGTTTCTTTCGCGAACTGCTGGTGGGCCATGTAACGGGTTCAGCCTGGATTATTGACGAGGCGGGCACGCATGCGCTGCTCACCCATCATCGTAAGCTGGGCATCTGGGTTCAGCTTGGCGGTCATGCGGATGGAGACCCGGATATCGCGGCAGTCGCCATGCGCGAGGCTGAAGAAGAATCCGGACTGAGTGACCTGCGCCTGGTGTCACCAGAAATTTTCGACATTGATATTCACGCCATCCCGGCGCGGGGTGATGAGCCGGAACACTTCCACTACGACTGCCGGTTCCTCATTCAGGCCACGGCGAGCCATGAGTTTATCGTGAGCGAAGAGTCGCATGACCTAAAATGGATTGCCCTCAACAAAATGGGCGACTACACCACTGAAGACTCAGTGCTGCGGATGGTTAACAAGACCGCCGACTGGCTATAACGCCCGACTGCTCAGCGCAACGGCATAGAAGTAAGTTGATCCGGTAGAGGTGCCGTCGTATCGATCTGCTTATTCAGAAAATCCAGCCTGGTAATTCGCCTGAAACACGGGAATTCCTCCCGGGCGCTTAAATATAGCCCTGGGACGGTTTCCCCAGATCACCTTTCCGCATCCCTGTGAATAGCGTAATTTTCATTTGCCTGAGTTGACAAGGCCAGATTCCAGCGTTTTTTACATTCCTGCAACATCTTTGACACAACCTTACAACACCCGTCTCCTAACATTTGGATAGCAACTTACGGCAAAACCGGAATCAGTAACAAGTCCAGGTTGCTTGGTTCAGTAAAGGAGAAGGCATCATGAAAATTGCAAGATTGATCTTTGTGGCGGCAGCATTGCTAACCTCGACTGCCTACGTCAATGCTGGCGTGGTGGTGGGCGACTATGAATGGCGACAGCTTACCGACACACAGGGCTTGTCACCCAGACAACTGGCATCAATCTACGATACGAGCACCGGGCAACTTGGGGCAGGCAATACAACGTTTGCCGGGGTTGACTTCACTGGCTGGACCTGGGCTTCTGTGGATGATGTTCGTGGACTGTTTACCAGCATTCTCGATAATGATTTCAGTTTTGATGCAACCAACAGATCTTACGAAGAAGCGAACTCAACATGGGCACCGGCAATCATCGATGGCGATGGTGCGGGTGCTGATATGGGGCTTTTTCATGCTACCAGCGCTGGTGCGAGCGCCGAGTTTCTCTATGGGATAACCCGTGAGATTGTTGATTTTGGCGGCACAACTGGCGTACGAGTGCTGAGCGCCTACATTCATAATAGTTACGGCACAGAGTCATATAACAAAGACAATGCGACTACCGCAGTGGCAGTCGACATAGATCAAACGCTGCGGGGTTTCTGGATGTATCGAGCCGCTCCTGCTGGCAGCGTAACATTACCCGCGCCGGCCACGCTGCCCTTGCTGGCCACCGCTCTTGTGTTCGGCTGGATGATACGCCGCCGGCGTGCCAACTAACAAAGTAACCCGGCGCTTTGCGGTATTCCGGGCGCATCAGTGTGGCTTGTACCCGGTCATGTGTGAGAGGATCACGGCTCCGACTGACGCCCGGTGAGATTTGACAATCGAACCACATCCCAAACGCGTAAGCTGCTTGATGGGCTGCTTGCAACCAGTACGGGTACTTTTGGCACTATTGTTTTTTGCCATCAGTCCTTGTCTGAGTGCTGAACAGAAGCCACTGGACCTTGCCACAGTTACCAGCGGCACGGAAATCAGCGCACATGTGATCTTTCTAAAGGAAGATGACTATCGGTTACCCGATATCATCTCAGGCAATTACGCCAGCGAGTTCACAGCGTTGGGTGCCGCACGCCAATTCAGCCGCACCAGTGGTGCTTACTGGTTCCGGGTGCGCGTCACTAACTCCAGTCCCTGGCCGCTAGAAAGACTGCTCGTCATACAATATCCAAGCCACCAGAAAATCGATTACTTCGAAGTTGATCACTCAAGCGGTGAAATCAGAAGCCGACATCGAGATGCCCGCGCGCTGATCAATGAAGTTGATATTCGTCATCGACTACCCATCTATACAGTGTCCGTCGGTGCCGGTGAAACCAGGACGCTGTTCCTGCGGGTAGCCAGCCCTACTATCCGGACCAACATGGAAATCTGGGCTGCGAAAGACTTTCTTGCAGAGGCCAGGTTTGCTGAATGGTGGTTTCTGGTATTCCTTGGCGTTATCCTGGCCGCCAGCATTTACTCGGCGGTGATTGCCGCGACGAGCCGGTCTCCTTTATATATATCACTGTTTCTTGTCACCGTGATGATGTTGCTAACGCAATTCACGATGCACGGACACGTCTATCAGATCTTCGGTGCCTATGGCGGCGCATTCAATCTTGCCTGGCTGCTTATCCAAACCTGGACCGCCGCATCAGTGGTGGTGTTTTCCTATATTTTCCTGAATGGTGCACAGATGGGTCGCGGATATCGAATATCAATGATATTGCTTGCGATTGCTCTACTGCTGACAGGTTTGGGTTCGCTGCTGGACTATCGTAGCGGGCTACTGTTCACAGGTCCTTTGATGACAGTTGGGTCACTGTTACTGCTGACGATAGCGACCCATCAGATACGCCAAAAAAACCGGGATGCTGTGCTTTATCTTATTGCGTGGTTACCCATCATGGTGCTCGCTGTTCTCGTCGGGCTGAATGGATTCGGTCTGTTAGGCTTTGCCGCACTGGGCTCTGCAGTTGTTTCTGCGTGGATTCCAACAACCATTTTCGTGTTCGGCTTTTGCGTAATATTCAGGACCCGGTCAGAACATCGCGAAAGTATGGGGAAATCCAGTTTTCTTGCGGTGATGAGCCACGAGGTCCGTACACCACTTACAGGCATCCTCGGTACGGTGGCTTTGCTTGGTGCCTCCCCTCTCAACTCTCGTCAGAAACGACTTGTTGATAACCTGCGCAACGCGGGCAATACTCTGCTGACATTACTTGATGAGGTATTACAGCTATCACGCTTCGAAGCCGGCCAGGCTATCGAGCTCAACCTCTCGCCCGCCGATCCTGTGGAAGTTACCCGCAGCGTGGTCTCGCTGATGACGCCTCGTGCGGATACAAAAGGCACAAAACTGGAATTCATCACAAGTGGAGTAATACCCAAAGCGGTGCTTATCGATGAGGCGCGGTTGAGGCAAGTGCTGCTTAATCTCATTAGTAACGCTGTCAAGTTCACGGATCGGGGCCATGTCCTGGTAGAACTTGCAGTAGCGCCGTGTCTGAACGAACAGGTCAGTTTAAAAATCTCTGTCACCGACGCTGGTATTGGGATCGCACCGGACAAATTGCCCATGCTTTTTCAGCCCTATTCACAGATAGACATGCCCCATCGTGAAGGCACAGGACTTGGCTTGTATATCAGCCAACAGATTGTCGAATTAATGGGCGGAAAAATTGTTGTAGACAGCCAAGTCGGCGTCGGCAGCCAGTTTGCATTTACGATTGATGTTGAGATTGCGACATTGCCTGCTGAGCTGGAAGCTGCCCAGACGACCATGGACAACAGGGCGCACGGCGAGAAACTACTGTTGGTTGATGACATTGCGCTAAATCGCGAAGTCATCAGCGAACTCTTGCACAATGTCGGTTTTGCGGTCACGACGGCCGAAGACGGTGCTGTAGCGCTCGACCTGTTCCGACGGGGAAGATTCGATGCCGTTGTGCTCGATGCTTTCATGCCAACAATGAGTGGGCTGCAGGTTGCACAGCAACTGCGTGAGATGGGGGCGAAGTGTCCCATTCTGGGCTTGTCCGCCGCCACGGAACCCGAACTGGTTTCAGCCTGCCTTGAGAGCGGTATGAATCGGGTTTTTAGAAAGCCGGCCAACATGGAATTGCTCACCAGCACGCTACTGGAACTCATTCGGTTGGAGCAACAGAACTACGAGGTGTCAATTCTGAATCTTGAAATACTCGACTCGCTCAAGGATGCCGTTGGTGCTTCGCGGTATGATGAATTGTGCAGTAAGGCGATCGTCAGTGTTCGCGACCAACTCGACGAGCTAGCGCTGGCATTCAGTCGGCAAGATACCGGGGCCACTCAGCAAGTCACACACAGATTGGCAGGTACGGCGTCCAGCGTCGGTCTTGAACGGCTTGGACATCTTGCAGAACAGTTGTCCGCATCGTTGCGTAAAGGCGACTCTACCCAGTTCAATGCAACAAAGCTGGACGCTATCAGCGCCCTTGCCAGCCAGAGTCTGGCAGCATTGCAATCAACTCGCGATACTGGAGTGTCAGGGTAAAACCAGTTTGTATCCCACGCCTTGTACCGTCTGGATCAGCGCTGAGTCTCCGGGTGGCTCGCCCAGCTTTTTCCTGAGCCGCGATACCAATACATCTATCGTGCGGTCGTATGATCCGGCATCACTTCGGTCAAGCGCATCAAGTAGATATTCACGATTAAGCACCCTGTTTGGTGCTCTGAACATGGCTGCGATCAGGTCGAATTCACTGCGGGTCAGCGTCACGTTACCCCTGTTAGAGTGAGTAAATGTTCGCTGCGCCAGATCGAGAGTCCAGTCGCCGATTGAGAATCGTTCAGCCGTGTTGGCCAGACCGCGCTCGCCATCCACACTGATCAGGCGGCGAATTCGTAACAGTAGTTCCTTCGGTTCAACAGGCTTGGTGACATAATCATCTGCACCCAGTTCAAGTGCTGTTATGCGGGCGTCTACGTCAGATCGCCGGGTAAGCACAACAATCGGTACTGATGAACCGCCTGCCCTGATCTGGCGCAGTGCATCGAGCCCATCCCCGTCCGGGAGGCCAAGATCGAGCAAGAGGGCATCGAAGTGTTCACTCGCCAGTCGCGTATTCAGCGCCTCGATGCTGGCTGCACCCACTGTCTTGAATTGAGCGCCTTCGAGCACAGCACAGAGTAGTCCTCGCACGAACTCGTCGTCCTCTACAACCAGGATTTGAGCAGTCTGTGCTTGACCCTTCATAGAAACAACCTACTGATTCAGGGGGACAGTGTACTTAATTCTCACGGTAATCATGTCGAGTTTCGCAACTGAACAGCAAGCCTGTCCAACCAGATGGAGGTGAGTCTACTTGCCGCGGGCATCTGAAGCGGTCACGCACATTCGTACTCCGGTGCAGACTGCGCTGACCGAGATGTCTATTTTCACCACAGAGTTGCCGGTGCAGCGCCTGGTAGCAAATGCACCAATCTGGCTCCGACCGACTATTGCTGCTCGAGTTCTTCGCTGGTTGCTTCGCGAACGTTCGCTACCTCAACTTCGAAGTGTAGTTCCTGGCCCGCCAGCGGGTGATTGGCGTCAATTGTCACATCTTCACCTTCGACACCAACGACCATGATGTTCTGTAC
>CAYGNA010000179.1:0-7804 GCA_964351065.1 uncultured Pseudomonadales bacterium | reverse complement strand
CTGGAGGGACGCGCGTGCATTACGGGAAGTGAGATTCAGGCCGGCGAGTTCTTCGATGTCACCCTCTATACCAAGGTACATGTCCTCCAGGTTTTCCCGGATGATGACAAAATCCAGATTCTCCGGGTTTGCCATGGGGCTTTTAAAGCCAGGCACCCAGTGACAGGGCCGAACATTGGCGTAGGTTTGTTTGCCCCAGCGCAGGTAAAACAGCGCAGCCGTGCTGGCACCGCTGGTAGAGCCAAACAGGGTCGCATCTGATGCATCGATCGCATCGCGGGTTTCATCCGGGAACAGGCTGCCGGTTGCTTCTTTTGCGGCAGTACCGATCAGCGGTCGCTCAAAGCGAATCGGCAGATCCATTGATTCGAGTAGCGCAACTGATGGAATCATTGCCTCGGGAGAGGCGTCGTCGCCGTCGACGACAATAACATGCTTTTCTGGCATGACGTTGTTCCCTCTGATTGTTTGCAGGAAAGAATGCCACAGGCGCAATCGTTAGGCACTATTGATCTCTTATTGAAAGGAGGGCGGGTGCGCGCTTAGACTTGGTGCAGGAGGGCAAATTGCCATGGAATATCAGCATCTCACACTGGATACATCCGTTGGTCCCACTGGCGCTCGCGTGAGCGGCGTAGACCTGTCAAAACCGCTGGCACCCGAGGTGCTAAACGAAATACGGCGAGCCTGGTACGCGCATTCGGTGCTCTTTTTTGAAGGCCAGTCGCTGTCTCCTTCTGAACAGGCGCAGTTTGCTGCCAATTTTGGTGAACTTGATGTCTACCCGTTCATGAAAGCGGTAGATTCGCACCCCAACGTGATTCCCATCATCAAGGAACCTGACGCCAAAATGAATTTTGGCGGTGGCTGGCATACTGATACTTCCTACCTGGAAAAGCCGCCAGCCGCGACCCTGCTCTATGCCGTTGACGTACCGGAGGAGGGAGGCGATACCATGTATGCCAATTCCAGCGATGCTTACGACGATCTGTCGCCGGGCTACAAGCGCCTGCTGGACGGTGTAATGGGCGTTTACTCACCCAAGGTGGTGCACGGCAAGGGTGGCGCTTACGCCAAACTGGCGGCAAATTCTGCTGACCTGGGCGCGGCCTATGGGGGTAGTGACGATTTTGCCGAAAGTGAGGTGTTGCATCCGCTGATCCGAACGCATCCCGAGACCGGTCGCAAGAGCATTTACTGCAGCAGTCCGCATACCCATCGCATTGAAGGTATGACGCGCGAAGAGAGTCTGCCTATTATTGAATACCTGCAGAAACATCTGACCCAGGAAAAGTACGTTACGCGATATCACTGGACCCCCGGAGCCCTGGCTATGTGGGACAACCGTTGTCTGTTTCACTACGCAATCAATGACTATCATGGCAAAAAGCGGCACATGCACCGCGTGATAGTGCAGGGCGAGCGGCCGGTCTGACGCGCGTGAACCGCTTTGTATTTCCTCTGCTACTGGTGCTGTTGGGCAGTGTCGTTGCGGCCTGGGTGCAGACCGACGGCGGCAAGGTTGATGTGCAGGATATTCGCTTCACCGGGGCCTCGGGCAATCAACTGAGTGCACTGCTGTATCTACCCGAAAACGCCTCTGCGGATACGCCGGCGCCCGGCATTCTGGCTGTGCATGGCTATATCAACTCCCGTGAAACCCAGACCGGCTTTGCCGTTGAGTTGGCCCGGCGCGGTTTTGTGGTGCTGGCGCTGGACCAGATGGGACATGGCTACAGTGACCCGCCCGCATTTGCGGCGGGATTTGGTGGACCGGATGCGCTTGCCTACCTGCGCAGTCTGGGAATGGTTGATCCAGACAAGATTGGGCTGACTGGTCACTCCATGGGCGGTTGGACCGTGCAGTTGGCGGCAGCAAGCGCGCCGGATGATTATCAGTCCATGGTATTGCTTGGCTCCTCGACTGGGACTTTCGGGGCACCGGAAGGCACCCCGACATCACCCCGCAACCTGTTGCTGGTATTCAGTCTGTTTGATGAGTTCTCTAATCTCATGTGGGGGGCCGCAATTCCGCGCGATATTGTGTGGACGCCAAAGCTCAAAACGCTGTTTGATACGGAAGATGGAGTGGACGTGGGCCGGTTGTATGGCAACCTTGAAGCTGGCACCGCGCGCATGTTGCTGATGCCGCCGGTGACTCATCCCGGCGATCATCTTTCGCGCGAAGCTGTTGCGGCAACGGTAGACTGGTTTGACCGCACGCTTGGCGCGCCTGAATCGGTGACCGGCCAAACATGGTTCTTCAAGGAACTGGCCACCGGCGTTGCGCTGATTGGTCTTGCCTGCCTGCTGTTCCCATTAACAGACTGGTTGCTGGGTCTGGCCATGTTCCGCAGTGTCACAAGGGAAGTACCGCGCGCCCAACCTGTGAGTGCAACCCGCTGGTGGGTGAGTGTCGCGTTGGCTGCACTGATCCCTGTAATCCTGTTTTTCCCACTGCAGACAATCGCCAATCTGGTTCTGCCACCAAATCTGGTGCTACCGCAGACGATTACCAATGGCGTGTTGCTCTGGGCCTGGGGTGTTGGACTGGTTAACCTTGCGCTGTTTGCCTGGTGGTTGCGGGGTAGGAGACTCAATCGTGCTGCCCTTGGCCTGCCTGCAAATACCGGCGTGATGCTGCGAACCCTTTGCATTGCACTGATGGTCACCCTGATGGTGTACGCAGTGTTTGTCACTTGCGCATGGCTTTTCACGGTTGATTTTCGCTTCTGGGTGGTGGCATTAAAGCCCATGTCACTGATGCAGTTTGGGGCCTTCCTGGTATACCTGCCGCTGTTTACCCTGTTTTTCCTGGTACTGTCGTTAACGTTGCACAATCAACTGCGGCGCGCTGGCATCAGCGGTTGGACTAACGCCGGCATTTTGAGCCTTGGGTTTGTGTTGCTACTGCTGGTGCAATATGTGCCGCTGGTGCTGGGTGGCGCCATGGCCATCGCTTCACAGCCATTGCTCACGATTGTGGCGTTCCAGTTTGTACCGCTGCTGGCACTGGTTGCGCTGGTTTCCACCTTCTGTTTTGAACGCACCGGCTCCATTTACCTTGGTGCCTGGATTAACTCATTGGTGGTGACCTGGTATATGGTCGCAGGCACCGCGACACAGGCTGTTCCTTTCTGGTTTTGATAGACTGCGCCTCCTCAACCCATTTGGCTGCATCCATTGACCACACTGCTGCAAGACATCACCGTGCTGGACTTAAGCCGCGTGCTCGCCGGCCCCTGGGCCAGTCAGACCCTGGCTGACCTCGGCGCTAACGTCATCAAGGTAGAGCGGCCGGGCGTGGGTGACGATACCCGCGCCTGGGGGCCACCCTACTTCGAACGCGCGGATGGCGAATCCCTTTCTGCCTACTACCTTTCTGCCAACCGCGGTAAACAGTCAGTATGTATTGACATGAGCACTGAGGCTGGCGCTGCCCTGGTGCGCGAACTGGCCATGCAGGCGGATATCCTCATTGAGAACTTCAAGTTTGGCGATACTGCCCGGCGTGGCCTCGACTATGCATCCCTGGCCGAGCTCAATCCACGGCTGATCTACTGCTCTGTCACAGGGTTTGGCCAGAGTGGCCCCTATCGCGAACGACCCGGCTACGACTTTATGATCCAGGGTATGGGTGGGCTCATGAGCATCACGGGCGAACCCGATGAAAAGTCACCTGACGGCCCGCAAAAGGTGGGTGTGGCACTGGCCGATGTGATGACTGGCCTGTACAGCACTATAGCCATTCTTGGTGCGCTGGAAGAGCGGCACCGTAGCGGCAAAGGCCAACACATAGATATGGCGCTGCTGGACGTGCTCACCGCCTGCCTTGCCAACCAGGCAACCAACTATCTTGTGTCGGGCAATGCACCAGGCCGGCTTGGTAACGCACATCCTAACGTAGTGCCTTATCAGACGTTTGCCACGACGGATGGTCACATTATTGTTGCGGTGGGTAACGACAGCCAGTTCAGGAAACTCTGCGTCGCTGTTGGGTTGCCCGAACTTGTTGAGGACGAGCGCTTTTTAACCAACTCTGCCCGGGTTGAAAACCGGCAGGCGCTGGCGGAATTGCTCCAAACTGCTATGTTCGTACGCAATTCCACTGATTGGCTCACCCTGCTGGAGAAAGCCGGTGTGCCGGTTGGCCCCATCAATACTATCGACAAGGTATTTGCCGACCCACAGGTACAGGCGCGTGGTATGCAGATTGACCTGGATGGCATGCCGTTGGTGGCAAACCCCATTCGCTATTCCCGCTCCGATATTACCTATGCTGACGCACCACCCGCACTGGGCGAAGATACCGATGCCGTATTGAGAGAGTGCCTGGGCATGACGGATGCAGAGATTGTCGACCTGAAGGAGAGGGGCGTTGTTGAGTAGTCCCGCTGACCAGCTGATTGTATTGTTACAACAGCAGGCTTATGCCGAATACATTGGCGAACCTGTCAGCCAGCTTGAGCATGCCTTGCAGTGCGCCAGTCTGGCGCGCCAGTCCGGCGCGGATGAACGGGTTATCCTGGCTGCGCTGTTACACGATATTGGCCACATCTGTGACCCGCGTGCTGAGCAGATGGGTGATGTGGGGGTGCGTTTCCACGAACAGATTGGCGCAGACTATGTGCGTCGCATGGGCCTCGCTGAGGATATTGCGACGCTGATTGAACACCACGTCAATGCCAAGCGGTATCTTGTTTACCGTTCCCCGGAGTACGCCCGCAAACTTTCACCCGCCAGTGTTGAAACGCTCAAGCACCAGGGTGGCCCCATGAACACCGCCGAGGCCGAGGCCTTTGAAACCTCGCCGCGTTTTGACGATATCCTCAGGCTGCGCGCCTGGGATGAAGCCGCAAAGGTAGTTACCGATACGCCGTTCGATGTGGACCTCGTGCGTGCAATGTTAAGGCGCAATCGGGCACGGCCGCTAACGGGCACCCAGTTGGAGACCTGGCACGAGCAGGGTTATCTCAGGATTAATGACTGGTTCAGCACGTCTGAGGTGGAGGTGTTGCGTGAGTGTGTGGACGAACTGCAAGCACTGCCTGACACTCCTGGCAAGTGGATGAAATACTATGAGCGCGGGCATCAGGGAAAGTTATTGTGCCGTATCGAGAACTTTATCCAGTACAACAGCCTGATGAACCAGGTAATGACAGGGTCACCCATGCTCACCGTACTGGCTGAACTTTTTGAAGAACCCGCGCGCCTGTTTAAGGAAAAGATCAACTTCAAGCTGCCAGGCGGCGAGGGCTTCAAGCCGCATCAGGATGCACCCGCCTTCACGACATTCCAGCAGAACTACCACATCACCATGATGCTGAGTTTTGACGCGACCACACCAGCAAACGGCTGCCTGGAGGTGGTGCCAGGCCGGCACCGGCAAGGTCTGCTGAACATGGATGAGGATCTCACTATTGATCCTGCAGTGGTTGAGACGCTGAATTGGCTGCCTGTACCCACCGAGCCGGGTGACATTCTGCTGTTTGATTCATTCCTGCCACATCGCAGCGGACCCAACACAACAGAGAAGGCGCGGCGTGCGGTATACGCCACCTACAATCGTGCCAGCGAAGGTGATGTACGGACACAATACTTTGAGCAGAAACGGGCAGCTTTTCCGCCGGATATCGAGCGCGAACCCGGCCGCGAGTACAACGCCGGCGTGTTTAACGTGGGCAACCCGGTTGCCAAAGACTAGTGTCGGTCTTTGTCCGGAATCTAATTTGGAACCGAAGACCAGGAAAAATACAATGACAGAAGATACCCAGAAATCGATATCAGCGACGGCCCAGGCACTAGAGCCCAAAGACAACATCGTCACCACACGCCATAGCATCACCATCAAAGGCAAGACGCTGAAGTACACGGCAACAGTCGGTACCGTGGTGCTGAAAGAAGAAGTGGATAAAGAAGGCCACAAGGCTAAAGCCGAGATATTCTTCATTGCGTTCACTCGCGACGGCGTGCGCAACGCCAGCAAACGCCCCCTCACGTTCTCGTTTAACGGCGGTCCCGGTTCGTCATCAGTGTGGATGCTGCTTGGCATGTTGGGCCCGAGGCGCGTGCCGCTGGCCGCCAATGAAAACGAGCGCCTGGCGCCACCGTTCCTGCTGAATGACAATGAATACACGCTACTGGAAGAAAGTGATCTTGTGTTTATTGACCCGGTTGGTACCGGCTACAGCCGACCCGTTGCAGGGGAGGGTACTGACCCCAATGAGTTTTTCTCCTTCCAGCGCGATCTTGATTCCGTGGGTGAGTTCATCCGGCTATACACGTCGCGCAATGAGCGCTGGGCTTCGCCCAAGTTCCTGATTGGGGAGAGCTACGGTACCACGCGTGCCGCTGGCTTATCCGGCCATTTGCAGGAGCGTCATGGCCTGTACCTGAACGGCATCATGCTGGTCAGCGTCGTGCTCAACTTCCAGACGATCCTGTTCAACGAGGGTAACGACCTGCCGTTTATTGTGTACCTGCCCAGCTACGCGCTGACCGCTCGCTACCATAACAAACTGGCCGCAAAGTACCTGAAGATGGACGAGGCCAGGTTTATCGACGAGGTGCGCGCTTTCGCCGAGGGTGACTACAACGTGGCGCTGATGAAAGGCACACGTCTCGATCCCGCCGAGCGAACTGCCATTGTTAAACGCATGGCGGACTATACAGGGCTCAGCGAGAGCTACATTAGCGGCTCAAACCTGCGCATTCCCATCATGCGTTTCGTCAAGGAACTGCTGCGTAGCGAGAGCAAACACGTTGGCCGCTTTGACAGCCGCATCACTGGCACCGACAAAAACGACGCCGGCGAAAACTTTGAGCGTGACCCCAGCTTTGACATCGTGCAGGGTGTGTATTCCGGTTGCCTCAACGACTTTGTACGGCGCGAACTGAAATACGAATCCGATCTGCCGTACGAGATTTTGAGCTTCAAGGTGATGCCGAAGTGGAAGTACGACTCGTTCCAGAACAGCTATGTCAACACCGCAGACCCGCGTGGATCGGCCATGATGAAAAACCCGCATCTCAAGGTATTTGTCGCAAGTGGCATGTACGACCTCGCCACACCTTTTTTTGCCACGGAATACACCATTGAGCACCTGGGGCTCAGAGACGGTGTGGCTGACAACATCGAGATGGCGTATTACCCGGCCGGGCACATGATGTATGTGAACAAAGGGTCGCTGGCGGCGATCTCTGCTGATTTGAAGCGGTTTGTTAAGAAGAGTGTGTGAGGTGTCCACCATGGAGGACCAGGATTGATGAACTTTATTCTTCTGGCAATAACCCTCCTTGTTCAGTCCGGATTGCTATACGCGAGTGAATTCGGGGACGACGACTGGAAGGTGGTTAATTACTGGTCAAAGACCTGCGCGCCCTGTCGCGTGGAGATTCCTGAGCTCAACTATTTGAGTGAAGCCCTGGCACCGTTTAACGTGGCAGTGGTTGGTGTGAATTTTGACGAGGATAACCGCGAGACCACCTTGAAGATTGCCGACCGCATGGGGATTACTTTCCCCACACTGACAATAGCGACCGTCGAGGCGCTGGACCTGGCCCCACCGGCCGTCTTGCCCACTACCTACATTCTTGCGCCAGACAACTCCGTTCGCGCCAAGCTGATTGGTGCCCAGGATCGGGCGATGATCCTCGCTAAACTGGCTGAACTGGGTGTAGGTAAATGAAGGTAGGCAAATGAAGATTGGAAAACTGCTGGGTGCTGTTGTTGGGGTGGCAATACTGCTGGTGAGTCTGCCAATTTGCGCTGCCGAGGTAACACTGCTGGAACCACCCACGGGGG
>CAYGNA010000178.1:0-7831 GCA_964351065.1 uncultured Pseudomonadales bacterium | reverse complement strand
GAAGATATTTCGTTGGTGTTGCTGGACGTTGTTTTGCCAAAGGCCAATGGACGAGCTGTGATGGAAGAAATCACGCGGGATGCGCCGGACATCAAGATCCTGTTTACGAGTGGTTATTCTGCTGATGGCATTCACACCAACTTTATTCTTGAAAAAAACCTGGTGTTGCTACCGAAACCCTACAGCCGCGAAGGAATGCTCAAAAAGGTACGTGAACTCCTCGATTCCTGAACCTGTACAGGTTCAGTTTGATCCCGAGTTCCCTGTTCTGCTGTTCCCCACCATGGCTGATTTTGGTACTGGACTTCTTAGTAATGGGCTTGAATGCACTAGGTTTTCGAACGCTGGGTTCCTGGGGCTGCGCCATTATCCTGGTAGCCAGTGTCGCCTTTTTTGCAGAAGGTACCGCAAGAG
This sequence comes from uncultured Pseudomonadales bacterium, assembly GCA_964351065.1. GTDB lineage: Bacteria > Pseudomonadota > Gammaproteobacteria > Pseudomonadales > Azotimanducaceae > JANQJA01. The sequence continues at coordinate 7,417 of CAYGNA010000178.1, read as the reverse complement.
CGGAGACAGCACCAGCGCCGAGCGGTTGGGCAGGTTAGGCCACGCCGTTAACAAGTTCAGTTGAGGCCACCTCGCAAATCGCCGACAATGCCGGAATACCAAAAACTCAAAAGGGAAGTTACATGACTGAGTCGATGCATGGCATGTGGTCGTCACGGCTGATGTTCATTCTTGCCGCCGCTGGCTCCGCCGTCGGCCTTGGCAATATTTGGCGCTTCCCTTATGTCGCGGGTGAGAGTGGCGGCGGCGCTTTTGTTCTGGTCTACCTCATCTGTATCGGCTTGATAGGCATTCCGATCATGACGGCAGAGATTCTGCTCGGTCGCGCCGGGCGCCAAAGTCCAATCCACACCATGCGAGAGCTGGCGTCACGTTCATCCGCCAGTCCGCTTTGGCAGCTGATTGGCTGGATGGGGGCTCTTGCAGGTTTCATGATTCTGTCATTTTACGGGGTGATTGCTGGCTGGGCGATGGCCTATGTTGTGTCCAGCGCCCAGGGTGAGTTTGTTGGCGCAACGGCAGAAAGCGCAACCAGCGTTTTTAACACCTTTATTGGTGATCCGGTCCAGGTGGTCGCCTGGCAAACGATTTTTATGGTGTTAACGGGTGTGATTGTGGCGCGCGGGGTAGGCGAGGGTCTGGAGAAGACGGTCAAGTACCTGATGCCTGCACTGTTTATCCTGTTGCTGTTGCTTGTCGGTTACGCCATGAGTTCAGGATATTTTGCCGAAGGCCTCAGCTTCCTGTTTTCTTTCCACTTCGAGAAACTTACCTGGGACGGTGTACTGGCGGCCATGGGGCAGGCGTTTTTTACGCTCAGCCTTGGTATGGCTGCAATCATGACTTATGGCGCCTATATGCCAAAAGATGCGTCCATAGTGGGTACGGCGACAACCATTGCCCTGCTGGATACAGCGGTTGCGCTCCTGGCCGGGATGGTGATTTTCCCCCTGGTGTTTGCCAACGGGCTTGAGAGTTCTGCAGGACCTGGCCTGATGTTCATTACACTGCCGCTGGCTTTTGGCCAGATGGTTGGCGGACAGATATTTGGCACCATATTTTTTGTGCTGGTGACTTTTGCGGCGATTACTTCTTCCATCTCGCTGGTAGAGCCTGCCGTAGCCTGGCTTATTGAGCGGCTGTATGTTCCACGCGCGCTGGCAGCGCTGATTGTTGGCAGCATCGCCTGGGTGTTGGGTCTGGGCAGTGCCTTCTCGTTTAACATCTGGGCGGACATCACGGTCTTCGGTGGCATGACGTTTTTTGATGTGATGGACTACGTGTCCAACAACATCATGCTGCCGTTGGGTGGCCTCTTTATTTCGCTGTTCGCAGGCTGGGTGCTGCATCGTGCCATTGTCCTGGACGAGATGGCACTGCCCGCCAGCACCTTTGCCATTTGGCAACTGCTGGTGAGGTTCGTCGCGCCGCTTGCAGTGTTTATCGTTTTTGTCATGACGTTTGTCTGATGGTCAATACAAGCCTCATCTACAGATGACGAAAGTAGACAGCTCGGTGCTGGTGCCTTACACGGCGGCACAGATGTTTTCGATTGCCAACAATGTGCTTGCGTACCCAGAGTTTTTGCCCTGGTGTACAGCGACGGGGCTGGTCAGTGAAACAGAAACCGAAATGGTGGCATGGCTTGAGATAACGCGCGCCGGGATATCCCAGCGCCTGTCGACACGCAACACGCTTGACCGTCCCGCACATATTCACCTTGAGTTACTCGAAGGGCCTTTTCGGCGATTCTCGGGTAACTGGCACTTCATTGAACTTGCCGGGGCAGGTTGCAAGGTTCATTTCCTCATGAGCTTTGAAGTGGACAACCGGTTCCTGAAAATGGCCCTGGGGAAATTTTCCGGTGGTGTGGTTGACAGGCTGGTGGCGGCATTTTGTGACAGGGCTGATCAGTTGTATGGCTGAAATAAATGTGGCTGAAATAGATGTTGAAATTGTTTTCGGCAATCGCGAGGACCAGTTACTCCTCACCCACAGGGTGCCGGCAGGAACAACCGTCATTGAGGCAATTCGGACGACAGATCTGCCGAGGCGCTTTCCAGACCTCGATATCCTCGCTGCGCCGGTTGGTATTTTTGGCCGCAGGGTGATGCACGATACAGTTCTGAAAGAAGGTGACCGAATTGAAATCTACCGGCCGCTTAGTGTGGATCCAAGAGAGGCCAGACGTCGTCGTGCCAGCAAGAACGGCTAAAAGCAATCCGCAAGATAATCCGCAAGGTAATCAGCAAGGTAATCAGCAAGACAATCGGTATTATCGAAATCAGGGAGTGACGCTGCTCGTTTCCAGTGTCTGTGTTGGATGGAAGTCACCCTCAAAATAGCTCAGGCGGTCTTCAATAAAATACAGTTGCAGCTTGCGTCGAACAACATCACCACCGGCTATCTGCACTGAGTAGTAGTAGTCCCAGCGGTCCTGCTTGAAACTGTCTTCAACAATAGCGTTGCCGAGCACAAACTTGACCTGGCTTCGGGTCATGCCTGGGCGAAGCTTGTCGACCATCTGCTGGGTAATCACGTTTCCCTGCTGGATCGTAATCCGGTGTACGCCAGGGAAGCGATAACTTGAACACCCTGCGAGTGCAAGAACAACAGTGAAAATTACGAGTGATCTCAAGATAACCTTCCAATTGCGGGAAAAAGCCGGGATACTGGTCCCAATTCTATAGTGCCTCCCCCCCTGATACCATGCCTACTGATTCTCAGGAACTAAAAGACGCTGGCCTCAAGATAACCCTGCCACGTCTTAAGATTTTCCAGTTGCTCGAAAGTTCCGCTGTGCACCACATGAGCGCAGAAGATGTTTACAAGCAGTTGTTGCAGAACGATGAGGAAATTGGCCTCGCCACTGTATATCGGGTGCTTACCCAGTTTGAAGAGGCTGGGCTGGTGGTTCGGCACCACTTCGAAGGTGGTCACTCCGTATTCGAACTTGCGACGGACGACCATCACGATCATATCGTGTGCGTCAAATGTGGTCGCGTGGAAGAGTTCAACGATGAACAGATCGAGGCTCGTCAGATGGCCATTGCAAAGTCGTTTGGCTTCGAGCTCACCGACCACAATCTGAACATGTACGGACTATGCCCGGACTGCAGGCGTTAGCTGGTACTAGCCGCCTCAAACATCGCCCGGGCATGGGCGAGCGATTGGTCAGTGAGATCCAGCCCCCCAAGCATCCTGGCAATTTCTTCGATACGCTCCGTCTGGGTCAGCATATCTATCCGGGTACGTGCGCGCTTCTTGTCGGCTGATTTGCTCACCCGATATTGTTGATGCCCTTGCGAGGCTACCTGGGGCAGGTGGGTCACGCAGATAACCTGGGTTCTGGTGCCAAGCTGGCGAAGCAGCGAACCCACCACCTCGGCGATAGCACCACCAATACCCACGTCCACCTCATCAAACACCAGTGTCGGGATATGTGAAGTTGCTGCCGTAACGACCTGGATCGCCAGGCTGATGCGTGACAACTCGCCGCCAGAAGCGATGCGTCCAAGCGATCTTGGCGGCTGGCCGGGGTTGGTGCTGATGAGGAACTCAATATCTTCTGCACCATGCGGGTGAGGAACAGAATCATGGCGATCGCGAAGTGCCACCTCAAACTTTGCACCACCCATGCCCAGGCTGGTGAGCTGCCTTGATACCTGATCAGTCAGGCGTTTGGCAGACCTGCGCCTGGTCAGCGTAAGTTCTTTTGCAGCCTGTCTGTACGCAGTAGCAAGCGTTTCGAGTTCGGTACTTAGCGCTTCAATCTGGCTGTCAGCGTTGGCCAGCGTTGCCAACTCTTCGCTAATTGTGGTGAGTAACCCGGGTAGTTCCGCAGGTTCTACCCGGTGTTTCCTTGCCAGGTCGTAGATTGTCGATAGTCTGTCCTCAACTTCCGTTAGTCGTGCCGGATTCTGCTCCAGGTTGTCGGCGAATCGTCCAAGGTCAGACATGGCCTCTGCAAGCTGAATACTGCTGCTTTCCAGCAGTTCCAGGATGGGGCGAACGGTTGGCAGGTCGACATCGCCCAGCAGGTGCGTTGCACGCCCCAGTCGGGCGAGGGCGGCGTCCTCATCTTCTTCGCATAGCAGCATCACTTCATTGCAGGTGCGCAGGATGGCGTCGGCACCAGAGAGCATTTTCTGCTCTGCTTCCAGGGCGCTGGTTTCACCGTCACGCACGTCGAGTGTTTCAAGCTCATTTGCCTGGTAGGTCAGCAGTTGGACCCGGGCGGACTGCTCTGCGCTGGCGCTGATCAGGTGGTCCAGTGCCGCTTTGGTCTCTGCATGGCGACGCGCCAGGTTACCGACAGACGCGCTCTGCGTAACCGAGTTGCCAAACTCGTCCAGCAGGCGTCGATGCGTTTCCCGCCTGAGCAGGGATTGGTGTTCGTGTTGTGAATGTATGTCCAGCAAGAGATCGCCGAGATCCCGGAGGTCAGCAACGGTGACGGGTGAGCCGTTGATATATCCCCGCGAACGACCATCTCGCGTGACCACCCGGCGCAGCAGCGCCTCATTTTCGTCTGTGCCAAGATCGCGTTCCGCGAGCCAGCGGATTGCACCGGGGTTCCCGGTGAGGTCAAAACTGGCGTGTACTTCCGCCTTTTCTGCGTCGCCGGCAATGAGGCCAGTGTCTGCACGATCGCCGAGAGCAAGTCCCAGTGCATCGAGCATCACCGACTTGCCAGCCCCTGTTTCCCCGGTGATGACACTCATGCCGGCCTCAAAATGCAGTTCCAGCCGGTCCACCAGCGCTATATTCTGGACAAAAAGCTGATTCAGCATAGGGATCCGTTACAAGACCTGGGGAAGAGAATTAAACTAGAGTCTACCCGTACGCCGCAATGGATGATCACTGTTTTCTTCTGGCGCGGAATGTGCGATAAAAAACCTCTGAATCGTGCGACGTCGTGAGTGTCTGGTCGTGGCAAGTCATCCTGAAATAAATGAAAAGGCACAGCATCTGATCAAGGCGCTGGTGCAACGCTATATAGCCGATGGCCAACCGGTTGGCTCCAAAACGCTGTCTGAGGATAGTGGGTTGCAGGTCAGCCCGGCCACGATCCGCAATATCATGGCGGACCTGGAAGACAAGGGGTATGTCACGTCTCCTCACACTTCAGCTGGCCGTGTGCCCACTGCAAGGGCTTACCGGCTGTTTGTCGACAGTCTTATCCAGGTTGAGCCATTGGGTGGCTATGATCTTGAGCAGCTGAGACAACAGCTTGATCCCGACATGACTGCGCAGGAACTCGTCGAGTCAGCATCAGGTATGTTGTCCGAGGTCACGCACATGGCCGGCCTGGTCACCATTCCAAGGCGTGATCAGGTCTTGCTGCGGCACGTTGAATTCCTGCCACTGAATGACAATCGGGTTCTGGTCATCATGGTGCTGGACGATCACGAGGTTCAGAATCGGGTTATCTATACACAAGAGCGCTATTCCGAGGCGCAGCTGAAAGAAGCGTCCAATTTTATTAACGCGTCCTTCCTTGGGCAAACGCTGGGTCGCGTGCGGAAAAGACTGATCAAGTCGATGAAGTCTGACCGGGAGAATATGAACAGCCTGATGCAGACAACGCTGGCGGTAGCCGAGAAGGCTTTTGCCGTTGAGGAGGACAAGGCTGATTATGTGATGGCCGGGCAGGAGAACCTGATAGATCTGTATCAGACGGAGGCTCTCGCTGACCTGCGTGAACTATTCAAGGCATTCTCGCTGAAGGGCGACATCCTGCATCTGCTCGACCAGTGTATGGACACGGACGGTATTCAGCTGTTTATCGGCCATGAATCGGGTTACCAACTGCTGGACGACTGTAGCCTGGTGACGTCACCCTATAAGGTTGATGGTGAACTGGTCGGGGTTCTCGGGGTGATAGGCCCGACCCGCATGGCGTACCAAAAGGTCATTCCCATTGTTGATGCCACCGCTCGAATCCTGAGCGCCGCCCTGGATACTTCGCGCCCGGCGCGCTAGCCGGTTTCTGTCCGAAAACCAGTTGTGGCGGTGGCTATTTCCCGCAAACCGTATGATTTGTAGGCCAGCAGGATCCTAACGTCGGACCTGATTTGCGTCTGAACGGGACTTTCCGGACGGGAACTAGCTACCATCGGCACTTGAACCATCGCCGATTTATCCCCATATACCCTCCTATTCCAGATCCACTTGGCAATGAGAACGGGGTAAATGACCAATCCAGAACAGGAAAAACCAGCAGGCGTTGAATCGTCGGACGAGCAGGTGCAAGTTGATGCGCCTGGAGCTGAGGGTATGATCGGCGAAGATACCGTGCCTATCCTCCAGACCGAGCTTGAGCAGGCGCTGGCTGACGCAGACAGGTTTCGCGATGCGGCGCTTCGGGCCGAGGCTGAAATGCAAAATGTACGGCGTCGGGCGCAAGCAGACGTTGAGAAGGCGCATAAGTATGCCCTGGAGCGGTTTATTCAGAACCTGCTGCCGGTGGCTGACAGTCTCGAAAAGGCCGTTGAATCAGCGGAGCAGATAGAGGGTGCTGAGAGTCCTGCCAGCAAGGCAATTATTGAGGGTATTGGCCTCTGCCAGAAGCTTCTGCTGGATCAGCTTGCCAAAGAGGGCGTTAGCGTCGTGGATCCCCATGGTGCGCCGTTTGATCCCAATCATCACCAGGCCATGTCGATGGTTGAGAATGGTGACCTGGAACCCAATACCGTCGTCGCCGTGATTCAAAAGGGCTTCACCCTGAACGAGCGCCTGGTGCGGCCGGCGATGGTGATTGTATCAAAAGCCCCGCAATGAGACGGACAACAGGCTTGAAATCGATTGGCGCGAGCCAATATAGGGAACACTTTAGTTTGGATATGCGTTTGCAAGGGCTCGCCAGCCAGGGCATCGCGAGAATCGGAGAATAGACAATGGCTAAGATTATCGGTATCGACCTCGGCACAACCAATTCATGTGTTGCAGTGATGGAAGGCGCCACGCCCAAGATTATTGAGAACGCCGAGGGTGATCGCACCACGCCTTCTGTTGTTGGCTACACGGATGACGGTGAAGTCCTTGTCGGTCAGTCAGCCAAACGGCAGTCGGTGACGAACCCCCAGAATACGCTTTTCGCAGTCAAGCGACTGATTGGCCGGCAGTTTGACGATGCCGTCGTCCAGCGCGACATCAAGATGGTGCCCTATACCATCAGCAAGGCAGACAACGGTGATGCCTGGGTCGAAGTCAAAGGCAAAAAGATGGCACCACCGCAGGTATCTGCGCAAGTTCTCATGAAAATGAAGAAGACGGCAGAAGATTATCTCGGTGAGGAAGTGACCGAAGCGGTTATCACGGTGCCTGCCTATTTCAACGATTCGCAGCGCCAGGCAACCAAGGATGCTGGGCGGATTGCGGGTCTTGAAGTTAAACGAATCATTAACGAACCCAC
>CAYGNA010000177.1:0-7842 GCA_964351065.1 uncultured Pseudomonadales bacterium | reverse complement strand
GCTTAATATATACGCCCGCAGAGATGCAAAACCTGGTTTTGCCTATCCACCGCCGGATGAAAATTACGACAAATTCAGCGCAGCGTTTCCCTTTGAAGAAACGCCAGACCAGCAGACCGCCATCGAACGCGTAATTGCTGACATGATGCTGCCAAAACCGATGGATCACCTGATATGCGGCGACGTTGGCTTTGGCAAAACCGAAGTTGCCATGCGGGCGGCCTTTTTGGCGGTGCAAGCTGGCAAGCAGGTGGCCGTGCTGGTACCGACTACCCTGCTGGCTGGCCAACACACCGAGACCTTCAGGGACCGGTTTGCTGACTGGCCGGTTACCATCGAGTCCATCTCCCGTTTCAAGACAAAGAAGGAGCAGTCCGAGGTACTCACCCAGGTAAAAATTGGTCGAGTCGACATTGTCATTGGCACGCATGCCCTGATCCAGGATGGCATCAGCTTCAAGAATCTGGGACTGCTCATAATCGATGAAGAGCATCGCTTTGGGGTGCGCCAGAAAGAGAAACTGAAATCGCTGCGGGCCCAGGTCGACATTCTCACCCTGACGGCGACGCCAATACCGCGCACGCTCAATATGGCCATGTCAGGCATGCGGGACCTTACCGTCATTGCCACCCCGCCAGCCCGGCGCCTGTCAATCAAGACGTTTGTCCGCCAACGCAATGACGGCCTGGTAAAAGAGGCTATACAGCGTGAGTTGATGCGCGGCGGCCAGGTCTACTATCTCCACAACGAGGTCAAGACCATTGGTAACACCGCCCGGAATATAGCCGAACTGGTACCTGAAGCGCGCGTGACCATCGGCCATGGACAAATGCGCGAGCGCGAGCTTGAACAGGTGATGTCCGACTTCTATCACAAGCGTGCCAACGTACTTGTCTGTACCACCATTATCGAAACCGGTATCGATATACCAAACGCCAATACCATTATCATGGACAGAGCAGACAAGTTTGGCCTGGCGCAAATTCATCAGTTGCGCGGCCGGGTTGGCAGATCCCATCACCAGGCTTATGCCTATCTGCTGACGCCTCACCGCAAGGCAATGACAAGTGATGCCGTCAAGCGCCTGGATGCCATTTCAGAAGCAGAAGATCTTGGCTCAGGATTTATCCTTGCCACACATGACCTTGAAATTCGAGGTGCTGGTGAGCTGTTGGGCGATGAGCAGACTGGTAACCTGCAAACTGTCGGTTTTACGCTGTTCATGGAGATGCTCGACCGGGCCGTCAAAGCCATTAAAGACGGCAAGACCCCGAATCTGGACCGGCCGCTCAAGGAAGGTACTGAAATCAACCTACGCCTGCCCGCATTGATTCCAGCGGACTACCTGCCCGACGTCCACAACCGTCTTGTACTCTACAAACGCATATCCAACGCGAGGGACGAGGACCAACTCAGGGAACTGCAGGTTGAGATGATAGATCGCTTTGGCCTCCTGCCTGAGCCAGTCAAGACCCTGTTTCGTATCACCGCACTGAAACTGCGCGCAGAAAAACTCGGGATCAAAAAAGTGGATGCTGGCCAGATGGGTGGCAAACTGGAGTTTGATCAGGACACACCCGTCGATCCGGGCAGCATTGTTGACCTGGTGCAATCCGAGCCGCACCGTTATCGTCTGACAGCGGCTAACCAGCTTTCATTTGAAGAGAACATGGAAAAGCCCGATACCCGCTTCAACAAGATTGAGCGCCTGTTCGAACGCCTGGAGAGGAGGCATGCAGCTCTTGCAAGCTAGATTTATGCAGTTCAGAAAACGAATCAGTCACTGGCGATTGCTGTATCCATTTGTGCTGGCAGGTCTGATTGCCTCCGGCCAGACACTGGCAGAAAGCAACCAGGACTACCAGGACTGGTATCAGATTGAGGTCATCATTTTTGCCCAGAAAAACCCCACGCCGGGTGATGAGGTATGGGCTGTGCGTGATCTTCGGTACCCGGCCACCATGCTGAAGATCAGGGATGAAGAGCCAGCACCTTTCCTGCTCGATCAGTTACGTGAACTCGACAGGTATGCTGGCCTGATGCGCGGTGATGTCAGTGGTACTGCGGGCAACGATAGCGATCTCTTTCTGTTCGAAAATCGATCTCGCGCCAGGAGAAATCCTTTACGCGAGCAATTTTCACAGGAGACGCAGAGCACCCCGGTTGAGCTGTTACCAGAAGTTGATCTGAAGAGCATCCTTTTCTCGGATGCCCCGAGAGCATTTCAACGGCTGGACAACAACGCGCTCACGCTATCCCGCATAGCAGGCAGCATTAGCCGGAGTTCACGTTATCGCATGCTGCTCCACCAGGCGTGGCGTCAACCTCTGCTCGCCGGTGGTGATGCCACGCCAGTGCTCTTTCAGGCAGGCAGTCGGCATGCAAACTGGTATGAAGTAGACGGTACACTGACGTTCAGGCGATCCCGTTTTCTGCACGTGGATGCCAATCTGTGGTTTACACGATTTGCCGAAATACAGGATCAGCTAGCGCCTGCGATCCCGTCGGACATAGACGCTGAATCGCTCCGGCGCTACCCGGAATTGCTTAAAGCGGAGCAGTCAAGCGATGCGTGGATTCCCGTTCACTCGCATCAAATGACAACAACAAGAAGGATGCGCAGTAGCACGCTGCACTATCTTGACCATCCCTACTTCGGGGTTGTTGTCCAGATTGATCAGTTCAATCAGGCAACCGTGGACTGAGTTCGAAGAAAAGCCCTGATCACGCCCCTGACCCAGCCCATGCCGCCAGTCATTGCTGCTTCTATACCATCAAGATCCACAACCTGGCCGCCAATACCAGCCCCGGCATTAACAACAACCGCCAGGCACGCATAAGGCAGTTCTGCTTCCCGTGCCAGGGCCGCCTCAGGCATCCCTGTCATGCCGACGATGTGGCACCCGTCTTTTGCCAGTCGGGCGATCTCTGCGGCGGTTTCCAGTCGCGGTCCCTGGGTACATGCATAGGTGCCAAGCGGATGCAGAACAATGTCCTCCACCCGACCGGCGGCAGCCAAGAGAGACCTGCGCAAGCTGTCATCGTAGGGAAACGTAAAATCGATATGACCAATCTGGTCATCAAAAAACGTGTGGGCACGGCCCCAGGAATAGTCAATGATTTGATCCGGCACTACCAGGGTGGGTACGGCGAGATCGGGGTCGACGCTGCCAACTGCGTTCACGGCGATGATGGCATCAGCACCTGCCATGGCAAGCGCCCGAATATTGGCCCGGTAGTTTATTCGATGTGGCGGCACGCTGGCTGGCGCACCGTGGCGCGGCAGAAAGATAACCGGTTGGCCATCAACACTGCCGCGCTGCCATGAGGCCGCGCCATAGGCAGTCAGAGTTGTGTGCAGCGTGGCCTCTGTGAGGCCAACAAACTCGCCAAAACCAGTACCGCCTATGACTGCAAGCATGCGCCTTTTACTTCTTGGCTTTTGCTGCCTCGGCAGCTGCCCGGGCTGCGGTTTCTTTTGCAGTTGCATCTTTTGCGACCGGCTTCTCGGCAGGCCTGGTCGCGGGCTTGGCTGCAGCCGCATCACCGGTACCTGTCTTTGGCGCTTCCCTTCGTGCCTCGGTCACGCCAGCAATCCGGTCAACCATGCGGGCCATATTGCCAAGTGACATCAGGTGACAGTAAAGCCACGCCAGCTCACCCGATCGGAACAGCTCAAGTGCCTTGGCATCTGCCATTTGCAGGAGTTTCTTCTCGTCAACCGCTAACAGACCGGTCAGCGCAAACTGTTTCCCGTCCACCAGATCTACCCGGGCATTCAGCGCCATCAGAAGATCGTTGTCGACCAGGCGTTTCACAAATGTTTCAGTGCGCGCGTATTGCCGCTGGTATTCTTCAAGGAATTCAATAGCCTGCTTCAGTAGCGGGGTCGGCTCGTCACCAGCAAACAGCGCTTCGCCTTCACTCTCGTTAAATCCAGCGTAGGATTCATCAATGCAGACCATACGTTGCCCTTCAGCACCCGTCTCAGCCAGGACAAACGGATAGCGTCGAACAAACGCCGGCACGTAGCGCGCGTCCCATTTGCCTGCTTTGTCGATATACAGATTCTCCTCGTTGCGCAATCCGAGCAACGCAACCGGCACAATCTGCTCGCCTGCTTTAGCAAAGACAATGGGATATTCTTTTGCTGCTTCTGTGAACTCAACACCAGCAAGAATGACTGAGTTGGTCTTTTGCGCAAAACTGTAGTTATTTCCCACGGGCTTCAGTTTTACATTCTTGTGAGCAACTTTGTTGAGTGCGGCGGGCTTATCGTAGAAGAGCAGGTTGGCCATTACAGATCCTGTGGGGTGTCGAAAACAAACCGCGATCTTGCCGAATCAGCCCGGCTAAAGCAACCGCTGGTCGACAGTCAGCCTGATCTCATTGTTCGAGCGCACGAATCTCGGGCAGATTTCGGTACAACCCCTCGTAATCCATACCGTACCCGAATACATAAATATCAGGACAACGGAGGCCAACCAGATTGGGCCTAAAACCATCAACCTTTCGATTGTGGTCCTTTTCCAGCAACACGGCGGTAAAAACCTCTCTTGCACCGTGCCGAAGAAAGTAGGCAGATAGCGCAGCGAGGGTTTCACCCTCGTCAAATATATCGTCAAGGAGCAGGATTCGCTTACCTTCAAGCTGGGTTTCTGGCTCGGCGTGCCAACGTAACTCTTTGCCGGTGGTCGTGTCGTGATAGCGCGATACGCGCACCGAATCGAGCCTTACCCGGGTCTTGAGGCGCTGCAGGAGTTCACTGGTAAAAATCAGGCCACCGTTCAGTACGCACATGGCAATCCACTCATCCTGGCCACAATAATCATCCACGGCGGTTGCCAGAAAATCGACGGCAGCACTGATCTCCCGCGATGAAAACACAAGCGTTGATGGTGGTAGCATCATTTGCCCGGATCCGGCGATGACACTGGCTCAGGTTCTGGTTCTGGCTCAGGCATGCTGGCCAGATGCAGCGTTGACGTTGGATAAGCTACCTCAGCGCCATGGGCCACAATAATGTCGTGAATCTGCAGAAGCACGCGTTGCTTGATGTGGTGGAACTCTGTCCAGACTTTCGTTTTGGTAAACGTATAAACAAAAAAGTCCAGCGACGAGGCATTAAAGGCATTGAAGTTTACAATCAGCGTTCGCTCCCCGGTTTCAATCTCGGGGTCATCAATCAGCATCTGCCTGACGTCATCAACAATCGCCTTGACGCTGGCGATATCGTCATAGCGCACTCCAATGGTTTCGTAGATACGTCGGTTTCGCATGCGCGACGGATTTTCCAGCGCGATGGTGGCAAACACTGAGTTAGGTACGTACAACGGGCGCTGGTCAAACGTACGAATGACCGTGAGGCGCCAGCCAATGTCCTCCACCGTTCCCTCAACATTCCTGTCCGGGCTCCGAATCCAGTCCCCAACAGCAAACGGTCGATCCAGGTAAATCATCAGCCCACCGAAGAAGTTTGCAAGGATATCCCGTGCTGCAAACCCAACTGCGATCCCGCCGATACCACCAAACGCCAGGAGACCGGAAATACTCACGCCAAGCGTTTGCAGGACCGAGAGTGCGGCCGTAATCAGCACGGACACCCGGAGCAACTTGCCCACTGCCTTCGCGGTCGTCAGGTCAGCACCCGCCTGGATGAACCCCGCCTCTGCCTCACGAATGAACCTGACGAGGAACAGTGCAATCAGGCCAACGACGGCAATATAGCGAGTCGGCTCAACCAGGCCCGACAGTGTCGTTGTGGTGTTGGCCGATATAACCTCTGCGGCGTACGCAATACCCAGCACCCAAATCATCATTGAAGCCGGTCCGCGCAGCGAGTTGATGAGCGCATCGTCCCAGATTGTGCGGGTTGTATTCGCCTTGAGGAGCAGGCGCTGGAACAGCTTTCTTGAGATGTAGTTCAGCAACAAGGTCACGAACACAATGCTGAATACCAGGATCACATCAGGATCTGAAAGCCAGGTAAAAAAATCAGTTGTAAGGTCCCGCATGAAACGCCTGCTACTTCGTTACTTCTCTACTTTTTGTCTTTGGGACTCGATCTTAGCCGGGCAAAGTTGTACTGACCCTTGGCTGGGGACCTGCCCTCCTCGTCCATCGGTGCACGAGCTTTCGCTGAGGAAGCACGTGTGCCGGGAAGGTTGACCAGATACACAAAACCTCGCCCTGAACCCTGTACTGGCGATAATCTTGTCACCAGCGGCAGATCAATGTATCCAGCCGCTGCCAGTCTTGACCGTATAGTATCAAGATCTGACCCTTGAATGGGCCCTACCATGACCCGGTGGACAATATCACCCTGCTCCAGCCGACTTTCACTCACCACACCAGAGACAATCCGGCCAAGCGCAAGTTCAGTGTCGATTGAAGCCTGGATGTCACGGACACTCGTCACCAGAAGGTACGCACCCTCACCAGGTAACGGTGCATTCCTGGCATGCTGCGTAATGCCTGGCAACACGGTCATAGCAACATCGTCATGCAGGGTGATTCGCCAGGGTACAACGCCCGCGGCGGTCAAACGCGGTAAGACCAGTTCACGCTCAAATAGATGGTAGTCGAGCGTGACACGATAAACGGCTCGCCCTTCGATCTGCCCATTTACAACAGCCAGATCAGTCGCCAGCAGCGGAGCGAGACGCAGCGCCTCAGCCGCAGCGGCAGCCCGGGTGCTATAGCTGCCCAGCACCCAGAAATCCCCCGCCGCGTGCACTGCCATGGAGAGCGACAGGAATAGATATCCAAGCAACAAGCGGTGAATCACGTTCACTAACGTCGCAGCCTCAGGTTCAATGGCGGGTCGCTGCCAGAACACCATAAATGTGATTTGACCGCAAGTTACCTCGCGGATCTCAACTTATTACTTGCTTGGCGTGATCAGCTGTATATAATCCCAGTACCTGTATAAACAGACAGCACACAACCATGATTAAACTGACACCTCGCCAAACCCAGGTTCTGGAATTCATCAAACGCTATGCTGATTCGCTTGGATACCCGCCTACACGGGCAGAAATTGCCACCGAACTCGGCTTCAAAAGCGCCAACGCATCCGAAGAACATCTGAAGGCCCTTGCACGCAAGGGCGCAATCGAGATTATACCCGGCACATCCCGGGGTATTAAATTTCCGGATACAAATGGCCTGCCAATTGTCGGCCGGGTTGCTGCCGGCAGTCCAATCCTGGCTGAGGAACATATCGAGGAGTATTGCGAGATACCACCGGACTTCTTTCGCCCACGTGCTGACTACCTGCTAACCGTGCATGGCGATAGCATGATCAATGTGGGCATCCTAGATGGTGACCTGCTGGCGGTGCATCGTACCATCAACGTCAACGATAACGACATTGTCGTGGCGCGCATCGAGGACGAGGTAACGGTGAAAACCTTCCGGCGTGGCAAAAGCAAACACCTCATCACCTTGTTACCAGAAAACCCGGACTATTCACCGATTGAAGTTGACCTTCGCGATAAGGCATTTGCAATTGAAGGCCTGAGTGTCGGTATTCTTCGCCACTAGCAATCCTTCACCACTAGAACAGAGGGCAGCCTGGCCTTTTAGCCAGCTGCCTTCTTTTTGCGCACAGCTTTCTTTTTGACTGCCTTCTTTTTCACAACTTTCTTTTCTGCACCCTGCGCAATCCATCGGCCATTGACATAGTCAGCCCGCCAGCCCGATGGCTTGCCGTCTTCTTCTGACATGACGTAGTGCTCTTTGGTCTTGCGGCCAAATTTGACCAGTGTCCGGCGGCCATCTGTGTCCTGCTGGGGCGCTCGCATCAAAAAATCGTATTTGGGATCAATTTCGTTCTGATGT
>CAYGNA010000176.1:0-7865 GCA_964351065.1 uncultured Pseudomonadales bacterium | reverse complement strand
GTACGCCGATCGAGGTGAAAACGCATGCTGAGGCGGTGCAGATGTTCAAAGGCAGTCAGCCCAAAGACGCGCTGGGCAAACTCGGATACAGGGGTAAAAACCGAGGCCCGGATTTCAGTCAGGATTCCGGGCAGGAAGACAAGTGCGCCGTAGACCAGCGCAAGGGTAACAAGCCCGCCCAGTGCCATCTCACCCCGGGTCAGGGCCTCAAGACCATCGATCAGGTCTTTGAGCACAATTGGACCACCCACATTGGCCGTCCGGCCGAGCAGCAGGCAGGCAAATGCGATAACCACCCGCACCCGCATTTCCAGGTGGTCTTTGGGCCACAGGAAAGGCAAAACCGAGGCAATTGTGGCAAAAGCCGAGCGCTGCGGCGCACCTTCCAGGGATAGTGGTTCGTTGAAAGCTGTCGCGTGTGGATTGGGTTCCATCACGCCAATCTACACCTAACCAGCCTGTGTGTATAATCGCGCCCTCACCCAACTTTGCGACCCGTCATGCTGTTCAAGAATGCCTATATCTACCGCCTGTCCCAACCGTTTGAGCTTTCTACTGAAGAACTGAACCAGCAACTTGCTGAACAGGCATTTGTTCCCTGCTCTGGCATCAAACCGTCCAGCTTTGGCTGGATTTCGCCTGTCAGCAGCGAGGCTGACGCGCCGCTTGCCCATGAAATTGCGGGTTGTGTGCTGCTCTGCGCCCGGCGCGAGGACAAGGTAGTACCTCCCAGCGCGCTGAATGAAGCAGTGGCAGAACGCGTGCGCAAGCTGGAAAATGTTGAAGGGCGCAAGTTGCGCAGCAAAGAGCGCATGGGTATCAAGGACAACGCCCTGGCGGAACTGCTACCCCGCGCACTGCCGCGCTCCAAACAGATTCTCGGTTACATCTCTGCCAAAGACGAACTGCTGGTCATCGCCACGTCTTCTGCTGCAGAAGCAGAACTCTTTATCAATTGCCTGCGGGACACGCTGGGATCGTTTCCAGTAGCAATTCCCCAGGTGAAATCAAAACCATCAGAGGTATTCACCCACTGGTTGCTGCATCGCAAGGTACCTGAGCCGTTTGCGCTGGGTGACCAGTGTGACCTGCTTGATCCCGAAGACACATCCACCGTGTCCTGCCGACGGCAGGATCTCGCTACCAGCGAGATTCGCGCCCATATCGAGGCCGGTAAAATCTGCACGCGCATTGGCCTGCGCTGGCACGGTGACCTGCGCTTTGCGATTGATCGTGACCTGGCGCTCAAACAGATCAAGGTCGAATCAAGTGACGACGACACCGAAGATGATGAAGATCCCATTGCCAGGCTGGATGCGGCTTTCGCCAACATGTCGCTCGAGTTCGCCCGCATGTTGCCCGCACTGTTTGAGGCGCTGGGGGGAGAAACGCGAAGTTAAGTCGCGCCGGACAAAGCACGCAGGGTAGTACCGGGTTCAGGTATCCGCGATCCAGTTGCCATGAAACCCGTAAGGCACACGCGCCGGCAGAGCGACCGCAGCGAGCGGTGGTCGCGCCAGATCCGTGGCATCAACAATCAACAGCTCGCTGGTGCGCTTGCGCTCATCATAGACAATACTCATCAGGTACCCTTCATCTTCTGCGCGCGCCCCCTCGGCCGGAATGAAGTACGGTTCGCCCCCGTGCCGCCCCTCACCAAAACTGTGAGTAACCGACTGACCTGTTTGCATATCATGCTTGCGGATAGCAGGGAAAGAAGTGCCCTCGGAGACCAGTGTGTACCCATACCGGTAGGGTTTGCTATTGAGACCAGGATGAATACGCGGAAATTCCTGCGGTCTCTCGTCCACAACTTCTTCCGTGACCTTGTCTGCACCGGGCCTAAACGTCCAGCGTGCGAGTGATGGCACACTGTCCCCAAATGGCCCGTGTGTATCGGCAGCAAACATCCGGTCATAGCGACAGATATCGATCACCACCTCACCTGCCGCATTCTCGAACGCGTTCATGGGATGGTAGGCATACTGTTTTGAAATGCTGCTCCAGCGGATATCGGCTGCCCCACCATTTCGCGGCAGCAGGCCAATCCGGGCGTTGTAGTCTTCATCCCAGCGAAACGGAAAGCTGGCACCGCCCGCAAGCGCCAGCAGGCTGACGGTAACCGGCAAATCAAAAATCACCACATAGTTCTGTGTCAGGCTCATATCGTGAATCATCGTCATCCCTTGCATGGGAATGTCGATGGTTTTTACCAGCTGTGCATTTCGGTCGATCACGTGATACTTCACATGATCACGCAGCTTGGCACAGTCATAGGCAATGGCGTGCAGTTCCCCGGTATCCGCATCAAGCTTGGGATGGGCCGTGTAGGCCGGCCAACCCGCGGGCTCACCCAATGTGGCGAGGTCATGGTCAAGCTCAACCGGCGCCTGGCCCGATTCCACAATGGCAAAGATGCGGCCAGCATGTCCGATCACATTGGTATTGGGCCCAAACGACGGCGCGCCAGTCCCATCACCCTCGCCCAGCTTCGCAACAACAGATTCGCTGCGCACCCATCGGTTGCGATACCATGCGGCGCGCCCGTCCTCCAGCCTGATCCCGTGAACCATGCCATCACCTAGGAACCAGTGATACTTTGACGCATTCACATCACCCAGCGGATTGGGCCCATTGCGCAGGTAGCGGCCGGACAGTTCCCGCGGAATGCGACCCTTCACGGGCAATTCTGTTGCCGTCACTTCCATGTCGACAGGCGCAAAATTACCAGAGAGGTACATGCCATCCTGGTAAAAACTCAGGGTCTCGCCAGGAGAACCACAGGCGGTGAGCAGACCTGTTCCAAATGGCAGGGCCAGTCCCGCTTTCAGCACCGATCGTCGCTTGATCATTCTATTACCCCTCTGAACGTGTGCAGCAGTCTAGCACCGGCAACAACACCCGTTCAGCGTACTTTCGACAGATCAGGAATGGCACTGATGAAGCCTTGCCAGAGCGCCGCAATTGGGACGCAACACCGGTCACAATCCAGAGAATACTATCTGACCTGGTTGAGTACCGGGTTGAGTACCTTTATTGTCAGGGCAATCCGGCACCCGGCACATCAACCCGCAAACATTCAATCCGCCCATCCCGCCGCGCCTGCGCATGCGGGCCAGACCCGGTTGCAGTGCAGACGTAAAGTGTTTGTCTATCGTCGCCACCCAAGGCGCAAGCGAATGCACCACGGCCCGTATCAATGCGCTGTAGTATCTGGCCTCCTGCCTGCACCCGGACCACACAGTTGCCGCGAGGATCAGCCACCCAGATCGCACCATCCGCATCCAGGCAAATGCCATCCGGTACGTGTGGCGCAATATCGGCCCAGACACGCCGGTTCGACAGGTTACCCGCATGATCAATATCAAATGCGGTGAGCCTGCTGGCGTAGGTTTCACCAATGATCAGCGTCCCGCCATCCGGCGTAATGACCGTCCCGTTCGGAAACTGCAGATCAGTTTCGGCAATGGACACAGCGCCGTCAGGATCAACCCGAGCGAGATTTGCCGGTGCAGGTCCTACACCCGCGTGCGTATCAAAACCAAAGTTACCCACGTAAGCCCGGCCGGTGGCATCCACCACCATGTCATTACAGTGAAAGGCCGCAACCTCGCCGAGATCAGCATGCAAGGTGAGAGATCCATCGACTTCCTGACGCAGCAACCTGCGGTCCGTCATGGAAACAACTAACATGCGCCCGTCTGGTAACCAGCCGAGCCCTGAAGGCTGGCCTGGGACTTCCGCCACGGTCTCGAGGACGCCGTCCTCGCCCAAGGCAAACACGACGTGCTGGTAGAAGTCAGAAAAGTAGAAGCGCCCTGCATGCCAGCGTGGTCCTTCGGGAAAAGACAGGCCTTCAACAACAGTTTCCATCATTGGTGCTCCGTGTCGTTGCGGTACTCGCTAACCCATCAGGTCATGCCAGGAATCCAGGTCAGGGATTCGCATGTAAACATTGGTACGGCGAATATCGTCCATCAGCGCGTTGGGCACATCACCGTAGTTGTGCCCAGGCAAAAGCAGCGTATCGTCAGGCAGAGACGCGAGTTTGCGCAGTGAGTGGTACATATCTTCAGAATCGGAGCCAGGCAAATCCACGCGCCCGCAGCCATTGATAAAGAGCGTATCGCCTGATACCAGCGTTTTCTTGATGCGGAAACACTGGGAACCCGGAGTGTGGCCGGGGGTATGCAAAAACTCAACTTCCACATCACCGACCTTTAGCTTGTCACCTGACTCCACTTTCTTCAGGTCTGACTCCGAGATGCCGGTAACCTTGCGTACACCGTCAGCCTCAAGCTTGTGAGCATAAATCGGGACCGGGTTCTTCGCTAACAGTTCAGCTACGCCTTCAACCTTGTTGTGGCCAAACGAACCACCACAATGATCAGGGTGATAGTGTGTCAGCAGCGCGCCAGTCAACGTGTAACCCTGCTCATTGATTCGATCAACCAGTGCACCGATGTCCCATGCGGGATCAATAATCACCACCTCGCGTGTCGCACGAGAGCCCACGATGTAGGTAAAGTTCTCCATCGGACCAATCTGGATTTGCTCGATCACCAGTTCTTCTTCAATAGACATACGTGTTCCTGTAAAGCTGCTCAGGCATCTACTATAACCATTTGTTTCGGATCACGCAGCGGCCGAATCGTCCGGATCAGCCTCAAGATCAACTGCCTGTATCGCCGTTGTCATCACCGTAACCGGCATATCGTCGATGATGTCTTTAACTTCACCGTCAAATGCATGATAGAACCGGCCGCCATGAATGTTCGCCGGCAAAAATACAAGCGATGCCCCGGCCGATTCCCGGACCACCGTATCAGCCTGGGCGAGGGGAACGATCACCACTGCTGCATCAATACGCACCTCGCCCAGCATATCCTGCAGTGCGGTCAGTCGCTGGTCTGCCTCTGACTCGGCGCAGGTTGCAAGCAGCCTGATAGCCGCGCCGCGCCAGTCATCTGTTTGGGTCATCAGGAACGCCAACAGCAACGCAAGTTCGCTGGTCGGGTCATCACCCCACCAGACATCAATCGAGCGCTCGGCCCGCGGCGTTACAACCAGCTTTTGCCAATTCTCGTCTTCAGCATGCAGCACCAGGATGTTGCAACCCAGTTCTGCAACCTCTTTCAGGTAACCCGCAAACTTCATCCCCGCCAGTGCGCCAGTCTCTGTTGGCCGGACGCGTAGCCAGTTGACCAATACCGTGTTTACGGCCAGTGGTCCCACCCCAGCGGATTGCACAACTACAGGGACCGCTTCATCAAGGTCGTTCGCGACAACAACAAGCGGAAAGGCGTGGGCGCCGGATTGCACAATTGCTGTCTTAAGTTCCTGTGTGACCGCATGCCTTCTGGCCAGCACGTGCCGCTCTTCACCCAGGATGATGCTGGCAAGCGTTGCGATCCCGGACTTGCCTTCAATCCATGTTGTCAGTTTAAGCAGCGGGCCACGCCGCTTTTCATCCAGTGAAAACACCAGCAGCACCGGTCGCCAGTCACGAACATGCAGTTCCTCCACACTGGCGGCAAACAGGTGCTCCCGCACGAGTTGCAGATGATAAGCGCGCTGGCTGTCTGCCCAGCTTGTGTGTTGGCCATGGCGGGCGATAAACAGGTGGATGGCCGCCATGGTCGCAGCCGCCGCAATGCCTGCAACCAGGTCAATCACCACCATGCTGGCACCACAGGCAAGTGCGGCCAGCAAACTCACACGGTGATCGAAAAACCTGAACCGGGGTCGAAAGGACGGGCTCGCTGCTCGCGCCTCATACCAGGTTGCATAGTTAATCAGCGCATAGGTCATGAGAAAGAACATGGTCACTACGGCAGCAATGAGGTTGAGGCTGCCAAGCATCAGCGTGAGCAGCGCAATCGCGCCACATAGCAACAGTGCGCGGCGCGGGTTGTTCGCCTTGCCAACACCGCTGGCAAACGGTCGCAGTACCGGGAACACATCATCTTTGGCCAGCGACTGCAAAATACGGGGTGCACCCAGCAGCGACGCCAGGGCACTGGATAGTGTTGCCGCAATGACCCCCACATGAATCAACCATGGCCAGGCGGAAACGGCACCAAAGACGTTGTAATCTTCGCGCAGCAACGACCGCTCGGCTGTACCTGCCAGCAAGATCGGTGCGGCAAGATAAACAACAAAAGCGATCCCAACGGCAAGGAATGTCCCCAGCGGAATTGCCCTGTCAGGATCTCGCAGGTCGCCAGACATCGCGACCCCCTGGGTAAAACCGGTCACCGCGGGGAAAAAGAGTGCAAAGCCGACCCAGAAAGGAATTCCCCCTTCTGCCGGTGCGAGGTTGCTGGCAAAAAGGTCCACATCCCAGGCAGAAAGCGTCCCGACAAAAAAAGACACCAGAGCAACCCCGAGACAAGCCATGATGAGGTACTGCACACGGGTTGCCCAACCAGCGCCGAGCCAGGCAAAACCAAACAGCAGGAGAACCGCCACTGCTGCAAACACTGGGACGGGCAACCAGCCAGTCAGCGCTGCCGCTACCTCGGCGAACCCTACACAGTAAAAGCCAACCGATATGGACTGAGCAAGAAACAGCACAAGACCAATCGTGCCGCCGTACGGGGCACCGAGAGTGCGAGCAATCAGATAATAGATCCCACCGCCCTTAATCGTAATGTTAGTTGCAATCGCAGCAAGCGACATGGAGGTGAGAATGGAAATAAGATTGGCAAAAACAATAATCAGCAATGCATCCAACACACCCAACTCACCAACAACATAACCCAGTCGCAGGAAAAGTATCAGGCCGAGAATTGTGAGAATGCTCGGTGTAAACACCCCGGCAAACATGGAGAGTCTGTATGGCGAGTTACTCGTCTCCGCGCGGTCTGATTCGGCTGATTTCAAAGGAAACTCGACGCTGACGCGGTCTCCAATAGCTCAGAGTAAGCGGCTGGATAAGGTGCCTTCACAAAAGCGCCGCTGGCAACTGGCGGGTAGATCTGGTCATACCGCAGAATAGAGTGCTGGTTCACGCGGCGGAAAATGTGAGTACGATTCAATGTATTCGGCCCACGCAGCCCCGCTGACGACATCAGATCCGAAAGCGCGTGAATACTGTTGTGGTGAAAACGTGCAACCCGCTCGGCTTTGTCTGGTACAGACAGCCCACGAATGAGATCCGGATCCTGCGTGGCAATGCCGGTTGGGCAGCGGTTCGTGTGACAGGTTAGCGACTGTACGCAGCCCAGTGCCAACATCATTCCCCTGGCGCTGTTGCATATATCAGCCCCCAGCGCAAAGTTCTTGGCCATGTGGAAACTGGTGAATATCTTACCCGCCGCAATAATCCGGATCTGCTCACGCAACCCGAAACCCGTGAGGGCATCATCCACAAACGCCAGGGCCTCCCGCAGCGGCATGCCGACAGAATTGCTGTATTCCAACGGAGCAGCGCCTGTACCGCCCTCACCACCGTCCACAGTCACAAAGTCGGGCAGGATGCCGGTTTCAACCATAGCCTTGCAGATACCAAGGAATTCACTGCGCCTGCCGATGCACAGTTTGAATCCCACTGGCTTGGCATCACTCAGGTTCCGCAAACGTTGCACGAACTGCAGCAACTCAATGGGCGTATTGAACTCGGGGTGAGTCGAGGGTGAGATGACATCAGTCCCCACCGGTACTACTCTGATTGCTGCAATTTCCGGTGTGTTTTTACTGGCAGGCAGAATACCGCCATGACCCGGCTTGGCACCCTGACTAAGCTTGATCTCAATCATCTTGACCAGGGGATTGGCTGCTTTCTCCTGAAACAGCGCTTCGTCAAAGCGACCTTCGCTGGTGCGGCAACCGAAATAGCCCGTTCCTATTTGCCAAACAACGTC
>CAYGNA010000175.1:0-7886 GCA_964351065.1 uncultured Pseudomonadales bacterium | reverse complement strand
GACTGTAAAGGTTACTTCTCCACAGACTGTGACCCTGTTTCTGAACTGCGTTGGACTTCACGTGCAACCTGGAACTGGAACAAGCTGACAGTATCTGGCAGCTGGCGTCACATTGGTTCGGTTGATATTCGACCGACTCAGGCCGCAGCCGTGTTCTCTCAGTTCCGTACGATTGACGCTTACGACTACATCGACCTCTACGCCGCTTACGACGTACTGGAAAATGTCAGCGTAAACTTCGGTATCGACAACGCGTTTGACGAAGATCCACCCGTTCTCGGTAATGAAGCTGGTGACACCAGCTCCAACTCTGGTAATACTTTCCCAAGTAACTACGATACTTTGGGTCGTATCTTCACTGTTGGTGTGAACGTAACCTTCTAAGACTGTTTGGAATGGTAGATAGATAGAAAACGGCGGGTTTACCCGCCGTTTTTTTTGGTTTTGTTTCTCTCATTGTCGATGGACAGGAATCTGCATGTACCCGTGGCTCTACTTAATACACGTTTCTTTTGTAATCCTTTCTGGCACCTTTTTTGTTGTGCGCGGTATCTGGATGCTGACCGATAGCCCGCTACTTATGCTGCGTCCTGTGAAGATCGTGCCGCATATTATAGACACGGTGCTGCTACTCTCGGCAGTGGCCCTGGCAATGGTGATTGGCCAGTATCCGTTTGTGCAGTCATGGCTGACGGTGAAGGTGGTCGCTTTGGTGGTTTACATTGGGCTTGGCGTTATTGCGCTGCGGCCTGGTCGATCGAAGCAGGTGCGGTCAGGTGCTTTTGTTGCGGCGATCCTGGTGTTTGCCTTTATCGTGTCGGTTGCCCTGACGCGGCATCCACTGGGCGTTTTTCATTCGCTTTGATTGGTATGAGGTCTTATCGAATCGTAAAGTCGATGCTGCCCAGTTCGCCATAGTCGACAACGTAGTAACCAGGCAGGGCGGGGACAACCTTGCCGCAGGTGCCCGTCATCATAAACGTATCCGGCTCAATGCTGAGTCCGATTGATTCCGCCTGGGGTAGCATCCAGTCGAGCGCTGACTGTGGGCCTTCAAACGAGTCCTGCAATGATGCCTCAGCGACGATTTCACCATCACGTGACAGCTTGATGGAAATGGTCTCATAGTGCTCTCGCCAGGGATGTTGTAGCCCCCTGATAAACTGGTTGGCGGCGAGATTGGTGGCAACAAGGTTGCTGGCGGTAATGTCCCCGGGTCGTGAAAAGTCCGCACGGACCAGTTCAATGGCAGGGCCTGCTACAAGCGGTTTGCCACCATCGCCCAGGGTAATCCCCAGTTCACATTCAATGGCAAGTTTTGGCAGCGCCTTGATTGTTGCGCCTGGCGCGTGCATCCCCTGACGGTAGAGGCAGCCCATGAGCGCATGTGTAATGCCAAAGCCCGTCTGCGCCCGTTGGTTGGTCACACCAGCTTTGATGCCGGCAATGCCTCCGGGTGAAACCAGCGCAACAACCTGGACCTGCATCAGGTAGGCCTCTGCGAGCGTCATGTTCACCGGTAACGGTGGTATCGGTGTGTTTTCTCTGATGGCAGCCGCAACCGCTGAAACAAGTTTTTTGTCGAACATGGCTTATACAAATGGCGTTTCAGGGAGAACAATCTTGCAGGGTTTACCCGCGCTGATTGAGTTGAAGTGCAGCAGGAAGCTGCCAATGCCAGCAGCGCCCTGCATGTAACCGGTTTGTACCTCGGTAAATTCAGGCCGACTCCTGTGTTCCGCCTGCGACCAGGCCAGGCCATCGCCTGCTTCGCTGTGACTAACCAGGTGTTGCGCAATTCGTTTGGCGAAGTTCAGGTAATACTTGTTGCCGGATTGTTTGTGGAGAAAGAGGGCGTAGTCACCAATTCCCGCGTCGCCGCAGCACTGACCGTAATTCTGCCAGAGGCCAGGGCTGCGCTGCTCCGGCGCGCCTGTGCTCACCAAACCCTTAAAGTTGGCTTCCAGCCATTCCCACCAGGCGTTATCGCCAGTGATCTTGTGAAGCAGCGCCATAAACCTGCCAGTACCGGCGGGCCCGTGACAGACACCCAGATAAAAGGTTGTTGGTGGCTGCTGCTCCTCCAGGTGACAGACCAGGAATCCATCGGATTGTGTGATCGTTCTGGTTTTGATGTATTCCGCCGCGGAGATGGCTGCCTCCAGGTATTTCGCGTCGGGCTGTTCGCGGTACAGGTCAGCCAGGAAGTAACCCACGCCGGCACCCCCATGGGCAAAATTGGGTGCGGTAAACGGAAAGGGCATATCAACCATCATCGACCAACGCAGACCGTCATCAGTTTGCTCGGCAACTTCCAGCAAACGGTCTGCAACCTTGATGGCTAGACCGAGCGCATTTTCGCTTATTTTTTCCCGATGTGCGTACAGGTAGATGATACCCGCGCCGGCGGCACCAACGGAAAGATCCACCACCTCACGTTCGCCGGTTATGCCGGTGATGTCAGAGAATGGCACAGGTTCAATCCAGCCAATACCTGCCCCTAGTTCTGTCGCCTGGGCTGTCATGCAATCGAGCGCCAATATGGCCGCAGCGCGAAACTTCTTCTCTCTTGATGCCTTAAAAAGTTCGTTCAGCGCAAACACGTAGCCCGGCCAGCCGCTGTAGAAGCCTATGGTGACAAAAGCCTTTTCAGCCGCTTTGTGCTCGACGTAGGCAAGCAGGTCATCACCCGCGAGCACTGCTTTGCGGAGGTAGGTCTGGTTGCCGGTAGAACGGTGCAGTTCGAGATAAAACAGCAGCACGCCTGCGCTGCCGTGATACAGGGTCCGCACTGGCTTGCCGTCAGGTGTCCTGTTCCAGGCGACGCCGTTCTGTGTCGATATGCGATTGGATTCGAGAAACTTCTCGACTTGCTGGGCTTCTTGCAGGTACATGTTCAGGCGTCCAAAAAGGGTAACCATACTCTCCCGGGACGCCAGCCACCAATTTTATTGGGCAGCACCTCGTAATCGATCATCGGGTCCATGCCTGTGTCTGCCTGCGGACAACATTGATCAGATCGCCCATGGCAAGATGCATGTCAATCAGGTGTAACCCCCATCCGGCTGAGACCTGGCCACCAATGATGACTTCACCTGCAATATCGTCTGTGCGCGGATCGTTCGGGTCTCCATGGACGGTCACCGAGAGGTACGAACCCAGCTCGTTTTCAACACACTGTGCACTGAGGAGTCCGGGTACGCTAACAAATGGGGTGCTGATCTGCTTGCCAGCTGTCCATGCGCCCTGTTCACCTGAACTCATGCCGACACCGGCAGCAGACAGGTATGCATGAAGGGGCGCTGAACCGCCTTCCAGTGCCGCTGGGTTGTTGCACCCGGCGACCATGTTCTCTCCCTGTACGCGCCCAAACAGGCTCGCAGCGGGTGGTGGAATGGTGTCGCGAAAAGATGCGTAGGTGATGACGCAGCCTGTTTCATCAGCTTCTGTGCATAGGGGCAGGCTCTTGAAACTGCCGCCCACAAGCTTGCCACGCGGCACGGACAGACGCGTGCCAATCAGCAGGGCGGAAATAATCCTGTCCTGAATGGGTTTGCCATCAATCTCGTTGGCGATCAGTTGGGTCAGAACGCCTGACCCCTGTGAATGGCCGATCAGGACGACACCGCGGCCATTGTTGTCGTGGGCCAGGTAGTCTTCCCAGGCAGCTTTCACGTCGTTGTAGCCAAGCTCGCGATCGGCCGCCATTGGCCTGCCGCCCATACCGGCGCGAAGTGCCGTGAGTGTGACCTGTCGGTAGAGTGGTGCAAAGGGCCGGCAGACTTCTGCAAAGCGGGCAAACTGCGCGGCAATGACACTGATCTCTCCCGGACCCGGCGTCATGTCGCTGTTGGGGTCAGATCGTTCGACACGGTTGGGTAAACATAAAAACAATCGATGGGCGCGTTGGTATTGGCCTGCCAGGTTTCACGTGCCACGGTACCGTCGGCTGCCACAACGGTTGTTGTCAGGTCAATTGCGCAATAGTCCTGTCGCCCAGGACGGCACAGCCAGGTATTGCCCTCTCGGTAGTTGTTGGCGCCATTTGTCGCCGGCGCAACTGTCGTTGAAGCGGCAGGTTCAGTCGGGTTCTGGCTGACGCAGCCCGTGAGCAATACAAACGATAGCAGTACGATGACGTGTTTCATGGTGTGTTCGGCTGTGATTGTGTAGTTCGATACTACCACCAGTGTTTTTGGCTGTCTTTGATGCAAAATGTGTGGCGTAATGGCGTCTTTTCGACCTACAGGATCCTGCCCGTGGCGACTATCCAGGCAAATGGCATTACCCTCGAATACGATACTTTTGGCGATGCGTCAAACAGACCCCTGCTGCTGGTCATGGGGCTTGGTGCCCAGATGACGCGCTGGCCGATACCATTCTGCGAGATGCTGGTTGATCAGGGGCACTACGTCATCCGCTTCGATAACCGGGATGTGGGGCTGTCGCACAAGTTTGATGAGGCGGGCGTGCCGGACATGATGCAGATATTTGCCCAGGCGCAGGCGGGTGAACCCGTCAGCGCAGCCTATACACTGGATGACATGGCAGACGATGCGGCTGGTCTGCTGGATGCGCTTGGCATCGATACGGCCCATATCTGTGGTGCATCCATGGGGGGCATGATCGTGCAGGCGATGGCGGTTCGGCATGCGCCCCGCATCAGGTCTATGGTTTCGATTATGTCCAGCACCGGAAACCCTGAGCTTCCTTCATCAACACCTGAAGCATCCGCGGCGCTGGTCAGTCCTTCAGGCACGAGCCTTTCGGAGGTCATGGACCGATCTGTCTATGTGTCGGGTGTCATCGGCAGCCCCGGGTACCCTGCACCTGAGGAGGATATCCGACGCCGTGCAAAAGAAGATTATGAACGCAGCTTTTACCCCGTTGGCGTGGCGCGTCAAATGGCTGCCATTGCTGCCTCTGGCAACCGCAAGCCGGCGCTAATGAGTGTGACGACGCCGACCCTGGTGATCCACGGCAAGGACGATCCGTTAGTACCTCTTGCGGGCGGCATCGATACGCACGAGTCTATCCGGGGTTCTGTTCTCAAGGTGATAGAAGGTATGGGCCACGACCTGCCCGAACCTCTCTGGGAAGACATCGCCGCATCAATTGCCGAGCATACGCTGCGCCACCATTGATCGAGGCGTTCTATGTTGCACATCCTCCTGCATGGTCTGGTACCACTTGCTCTCAGTTTTGGCTTCTATCGGCAGAAGTGGCTGCTTGCGTTTGGATTGATGATGCTGGGCATGCTGATTGATATTGACCATCTGCTCGCGGTCCCCATCTACGATCCCAATCGTTGCAGCATTGGATTTCACCCGCTGCATGAGATCTTTCCAATCGGCGTTTATATTGCGCTCTTTGCCCACGAGAAAACTCGCCTGCTTGGGCTTGGCCTGTGTATCCACATTGCGCTGGACCTGATCGACTGCCGTGTTACCAATGGCATCTGGATGACCTGATCCAGTCTTACCCGATGGCGTGTCCTGGTGCTAGGATGCAAGAAACCCAGGCGGGAACCGACGGATGCAACTGAAAGATAAAATCAGGATCAAGGCGGGCCAGGCGTATTTCATGGCGATGACAGCCTGGGAGCACATTCGCTACGGGTCGGGCATCAATATTCTGTCACCTGCCTTCCTGTATGACCCATACCCCAAATTGAAAGCTCTGAGGGAAAAAGACCCCATTCATTACTCGCCAGCAATGAAAGGGTATTGGGTAACGGAGTTTGAGAAAGTCCAGGAAGTACTGAAAGACAACCGTTTTGGTGCTGACCCGCGCCCGTACGGTCGTTACATGAAGCCCTTTCTCAAAAACGCCTCGCCCGAAGAAATTGAACGCATGAACAATCCGAGCATGCTCAACCTGGACCCGCCGGATCATTCGCGGCTGCGCCGACTTGCGACGCATGGTTTTATGTCCAGATACATTGCATCTCTTGAACCTCGCATTGCGCAAATCATGGAACGTTGCCTGGCCCGTGTCGGCAACCAGGCGTCTTTTGACGTGATGGATAATATTGCGCGGCCCTTACCTGCGATTGTAATTGCAGAAATGATGGGGCTGCCGGAGTCGGACCATGAACAGTTCGAGGCATGGTCCGAAGACCTAATTGCCGGCACCGGGATCAATACCGTAGAGACGGCCGAGGCGTCGCGCGCGGCCAGCAATGCCCTGATGAATTACTTCAAGCAGATTGTTGCGGCGCGTCGCGGGCAGCCGCCAGGCGACGACCTCATCTGGCAACTGATGCTGGCCGAGGAAGAAGGCGACAAGCTGAACCTGCAGGAACTTTACAACACCTGCCTGCTGCTCCTGGTGGCCGGGCATGAAACGACGACTCGTCTGATTGGCAACGGTCTCTATAATCTGCTGCGCCACCCGGCACAACTCGCGTACCTGCAGGAAAATCCCGCAGCCATTCCGGCCGCGGTGGAGGAGATGCTGCGCTTCGAGCCGCCGGTGCTGGCAACCGTCAGGTATGCCAGAGAAAAAATTGACTTTCACGGTACGACGCTTGCGAGGGGTGACCAGGTGCTTGTCAGTATTGCGGCGGCCAATCGTGATCCAGGTGTGAATGACAACCCGGATGAATTTGACGTTCAGCGGGAGCGACTAAAGCAGGTGTCGTTTGGCTATGGCATCCATCTTTGCCTGGGCGCGGCGCTGGCCCGGCTGGAAGCGAAGGTGGTTTTTGCGACCCTGCTTGAACGGTATCCATCGATGCGTCTGCGGGATACCGACCCTCACTGGGGCAAGAACCCGTTTTTCCGCGGACTCGATGATCTGTATCTGGTTGTTGAATAGTTAGCTAACCTATTGCCCCTTCCATGGCCAGTTGCTGCATCTGCGGCAGTTCCATGCCAAGAGATTGCAAGATCTCAACCGTATGCTCGCCAATTTCTGGTGAGTGGTAGCGGAGTCCAAACGGTGTTTTGCTGAACCTGACCGGCGGCCTGGGATGTATCATCTCGCCGCCGCGTGGGTGTTTGATGCCATAAAGCGTATTGGATGCCAGCACCTGTGGATCGCTCAGGACATCAGCCCGACTGTTGGCGCGCGCCACAGGAATATCGTTTTCAGCCAGCAGGTTGGTTAACTCCTCGGTGGAATACTCCGATGTGTCTGCGCCCAGCCGGTGGGACACAATGTGGCCATCGCGTGTTGGGCTCAGCTCATACATATCCGCCAGGTCACCCGCATACTGTACGCCTTCACCCTGGAAGCTGTAATTCCACATCAGATCGGGCCAGTTGAAATAGATGCCGGCATCCAACATGGAAATTTTGATGTGCTGCCCACCGCTGCCACGCTCCCGCGCGAACAGTGCTGCAGTGATACCCTGCGCGGCCGTTAATGCGGTGACCTTGTCATAAATGATGCTTCTGACCATCCCATTGGATTGCGCCTCGGTGATGCCACTCATTCCCTGGATAACGTAGTCATACACCTTCTGCTCAGCCTGCGGGCCCACTTCCCCCATGCCGCTGATGGATGCGTAGATGAGTTCAGGATTCAGCGCATGCAGCGTCTCAAAGCCAAGCCCCAGCTTTTCCATCTTGCCTGGCCGGTAGTTCTGTAGCAGAACATCTGTGTTTTTAACAAGCTGGCGAACGATGTCGGCACCAGCAGGGTGTTTCAAATTGATTGCGATCGACCGCTTGTTGCGGTTAATGACCGAAAAGATGGCAGAAAGGCCATTGCGTGATGCGCCGAGGTTGCGGATGCCGTCACCCCAACCGGGTGGCTCGACCTTGATAACATCGGCGCCCTGATCTGCCAGTACCACTGCGGTCATCGGGCCGGAAACGACGGATGAAAGATCGAGAATCCTGACACCGTGTAATGGGCCGTCCTGCGCTTCGTTTTCCATG
>CAYGNA010000174.1:0-7960 GCA_964351065.1 uncultured Pseudomonadales bacterium | reverse complement strand
TGAACTTGATGGGCTGGCCCGTGAGCACGCGCACAGAGAGTGCTGCGCCTCCACGCGAATCGGCGTCGGCCTTGGTGAGGATCACGCCGGTTAGTGGCAGTACCTCGCTGAACACCTTTGCGGTATTGGCAGCGTCCTGTCCTGTCAGGGCATCAACGACAAACAGCGTCTCGGTAGGAGCAACCACGCCATGCAGGATCTTGATTTCCTGCATCATCTCGTCGTCGATGGCGAGGCGGCCGGCTGTATCCACAATCAGCACATCGGCAAACTGCTTCTTGGCGGCGGCAATTGCGTTCCTGGCAATATCGACGGGTTTCTGTGACGGATCACTCTCGAAAAACGCAACGTCCGCCTCGCCAGCCAGAGTACGCAGCTGGTCGATAGCAGCAGGACGGTAGACGTCCGTACTCACGACCATGACTGATTTTTTCTCACGATTCTTGAGCCACAGCGCGAGTTTCGCCACGCTGGTTGTCTTACCAACACCCTGCAGGCCCGCCATCAGGATGACCGCTGGGGGCTGGGTCGCAAAATTAAGACTGGTCGATTCCTCGCCCATGACGCGAACCAGTTCTTCATTCACGATCTTGACAAAAACCTGACCCGGCGAAAGGCTGCTCGCGACTTCCTGGCCCACTGC
The DNA here is from genome assembly GCA_964351065.1 of uncultured Pseudomonadales bacterium. GTDB lineage: Bacteria > Pseudomonadota > Gammaproteobacteria > Pseudomonadales > Azotimanducaceae > JANQJA01. The sequence continues at coordinate 7,317 of CAYGNA010000174.1, read as the reverse complement.
GCGCAGACGCACCTGGTCGATGAACTGCTTAACCACGGAAAGTGCGACGTCAGCTTCGAGCAAGGCCATCCTGACCTCTCGCAGCGTGTCCTGGATGTTTTCTTCTGTCAGCCGGGCTTTGCCCGTCAGGGTAGACAGCGTCCTGCCAAGACGCTCTGTTAACGAATCAAACACTTGCGTTCCTGCAATGAGATAACTGATGAACCTGCTATTATACCCAGATCCGCTGATGAGATTGACTGGAAACTGAAACCCGCCCAATGAACCTGATTTTTACCGGCACCCTGGCCTGCCTGCTCTACCTAGCAAGCGCCGGCATCCAGCTTAAGAAACAGCCAAAGTCACGCAAATCCCTGGTGCTTGGCCTGGGTTTCGCTGGCCTTGCGCCTCACGCCTATACGACCTGGGCAGAAATCTTTACGGATACAGGCATCAACATCGGCCTGCTACCAATGATTTCGCTGATGTTCCTGGCCGTGGTTGCGATGATCCTGCTGAGCAGCCTGCGCCGACCGGCTGAAAATCTGCTGATTGTTTTGTTTCCATTGGCCGCAGTGGCCATCGGGCTTTCCCTTGCGTTTCACGATGCCTATACACCCAGGGTACAGTTGGCACCCGGCTTTGTCGTACACATCATTCTGTCAGTGGTTGCCTATAGCCTGCTCACGATAGCGGCCTTTCAGGCAATGCTGCTGTCTTTTGGCGACTACGAACTACGGCATCGCCGATTGGCCGTGTTGAAACGCCTGCCTCCGCTGCAGACCATGGAAGGACTGCTGTTTGAGCTCATTTGGGCCGGACTGCTGTTTCTCAGCCTGTCGATCGGCACGGGATTTTATTACCTTGGAACCAAAGAGGACGCTGTCCCTGGACTTATCCACCATACCGTCATTACATTCGCCGCCTGGGTAGTCTTTGCCATACTACTCTGGGGCAGATATCAGCTTGGTTGGCGCGGTGCCATTGCCTCACGCTGGACACTCTCCGGGTTTGCACTACTGGTACTGGGGTATTTTGGCAGCAAGTTTGTCATTGAGGTAATTCTCGGCCGAGCCTAGTACAGACGTCGCCGCCACAATTTAACAGCCCGGTCAACAATCCAAGCTGCTTGACACCCCAACAGTCAACCGATACAACTGAATTCCATTCTTGCAGAGAGGTCTGCCGTTTTTGGACGATCCGTCAACGGGTGCCTTATCAGGCGCCATTCTCGTCATGATTTTCCTCTCCGCTTATTTCTCTGGCTCCGAGACCGCCATGATGGCGCTCAATCGATATCGGCTGAAACACCTGGCCAACGAGGGGCATGGCGGCGCCAAACGTGCCAGCAGATTGCTGGAACGTCCTGACCGATTGCTGGCTGTCATCCTGATTGGCAACAACCTGGTTAACTTTTCAGCTGCAACCGTTGCAACCCTGCTGGCGATTAACCTGTTTGGTGATGCCGGTGTCGCTATCGCGCCAGTCGTGTGCACCATTGTCTTTCTTGTTTTCGCCGAGGTAGCACCAAAAACAATTTCTGCAGCCTTCCCGGAAAAAATCGCCCTGCCATCGTCGTACATTCTCGAGGCGTTACTGTGGGCGCTGTTTCCTATTGTGTGGCTGGTCAATGGCTTTGCCAATTCAATGTTGAGGTTGATCGGTATCCGTCACGAGGAAGTGGGAGATGACAACCTGACGCCCGAAGAGCTTCGAACTGTCGTCTATGAGGGGTCACAGATTGCAGCCCATCCACAGACGATGATGCTGGGTATCCTTGACCTGCAGAACGTCACCGTGGATGACATCATGGTGCCACGAACCGAAATATACGGTATCGACATTGAAGATGACGTAGAGGATATCCTGGCGCAGATCAGGTCTTCGCAACACACCCGCTTGCCTGTCTTCAAGTCAGATATCGACAAGGTCATTGGTATATTGCACCTGCGCAACGCTGCCAAGTTCCTGACCAAGGAAGATATGACAAAAGCAGCGCTACTGCAGGCAACTGAAGATCCTTACTTTGTGCCTGAAAACACACCACTCCAGCTTCAGCTATTTAACTTTCAGCAGGCAAAAGAACGCATCGGCCTTGTGGTCGATGAATACGGTGACATTCAGGGCATTGTGACAATTGAAGATATCCTGGAAGAAATTGTCGGTGAGTTCACCACAGATCTGGCAGATACCAACGTCGATATCCATCCACAGGAGGATGGCACCTATCTGATTGATGGTGGCACGCACGTTCGAATGATCAATCGCCAGCTTAACTGGACGCTGCCACAGGATGGCCCGAAGACACTAAATGGACTGATCATCGAGCACCTGGAAAACATTCCCGACTCGAACATTTGCGTAAGAATTGATACCTACCGTATCGAAATAGTCCAGATTCAGGACAACATGATCAAGACGGCGAGAGTGAGTGTCGCACCCGATCCTTTTTGAAGCAGGCGGTTGGAGGCCTCTGGTGTTTCGGCCCAGCGGCCGCCAGTCGACGCGACGGCCTTGCCGTCTTCGTGGCAGGCGCGGGGCAGCCACAACCTGGCCTGTCATTTCGACCGTCATTTCGACCGTCATTTCGAGCGTCATTTCGACCGCAGCGGAGAAATCTCATCGACTACGGCGAGATCTCTCCACTGCGGCCCTGCGGGCCTACGGTCGAGAAGACTGAGGGGAGCAGTCCTCTTGCGGGCCTACGGTCGAGAAGACTGAGGGGAGGCAATCGCCCTCGGTAAACAGGCCCACGCCGTCAGCTGCTAACGCCACTTTCGGTTGATTGCAGCGATAATCGATTTGAACGCCGCGGTAACAGTGCTCTGGCTGATACCCACACCGTAGTAACGATTCTCTTTTTCGTCAGTGATCGCAAGGATACAGATGGCCTGCGCCTCTTTACCTTCGTTGAGTGCATACTCCTGATACTCGACGACGTTGAGCGGCTCATTGAGCGTCTCCACAAGCCCTGCGACAAACGCGTCTATCGGCCCCGAACCTTCACCGTTGACCTCAATTCTGTTTTCCGCAACCTGCACCCTCGCATCGCACGATTGAGTATTCTCGCCCGTGGTACGAATGTCGTAATCAACCAATTTATAAGGCCCTTCAACCTCAATGAACTCGTTGACGAAGGCTGTCCAAATCTCGTCGGGCTTCAGCTCACCACTTTTGTGCTCGGTAATTTTCTGAACGATTGGACTAAACTCCATCAATAGCGAGCGTGGCAGTGAGACGCCATAGAAATTCTCCAGCACAAAAGCAATACCACCCTTGCCAGACTGGCTGTTCACCCGCACCGTCTCACGATAGGAACCACCCACGTCAGCAGGGTCGATTGGCAGGTAAGGCACTTCCCAGCTTGCGCCGTCCTGTTCAACAAACGCCATACCCTTTCGAATTGCGTCCTGATGCGAACCGGAAAACGCGGTAAACACGAGCTCTCCGGCATAAGGCTGACGCACATGAACAGGTATTTTGGTGCACTCTTCAGAGACTTCCACGATATGTGGCATGTCGGCCAAGTACAGTTCAGGGTCAATACCCTGGGAAAAAATGTTCATCGCCATGGTCACAACGTCACAGTTGCCAGTGCGCTCACCATTGCCAAACAGCGTACCCTCAATGCGATCTGCCCCAGCCATCAGACCCATTTCTGAAGCCGCAATACCGGTACCGCGGTCATTGTGGGTGTGCAGGCTAATCACAGCTTTATCACGCTCAGGCAGGTGTCGGATAAACCATTCAATCTGGTCCGCGTAGATGTTTGGCGTGCCCATTTCAACAGTAGAAGGCAGATTCAGGATCATCTTTTCTTCGACCGTGGGCTGCCATACTTTCATGACCGCATCGCAGATCTCAACCGCAAAATCCATCTCAGTGCCGGTATAGCTCTCAGGCGAATACTCGAGGATCACACTTGTGCCGGCATCTCGCAGCGACTGGGTATTTTCTTTCACCAGTTCTGTTGCATCTGTCGCAAGCTTGATCACTTCTTCCCGGCTCATGCGGAATACAACCTTCCGCTGCAGCGTGGACGTTGAATTGTAGAGATGGAAAATAACCCTGTTTGCACCGGTTACTGCCTCACAGGTACGTTCAATCAGGTCTTTGCGCGCCTGACAGAGCACCTGGATGGTAACGTCCGCGGGGACACGATCTTCCTCGATGATCTGGCGGACAAAATCAAAGTCGGTCTGGGATGCAGCCGGAAAGCCCACTTCTATCTCCTTGAAGCCAACCTCAAGCAGTAAATCCCACATCTTCATCTTTTCGTTTGGCGTCATCGGCTCAATGAGCGCCTGATTGCCATCCCGCAGATCCACACTGCACCAGCGCGGCGCTTTGGTAATTGCGTTATCAGGCCAGGTGCGATCAGGCAGGGTTAATGGTCGAAAAGCCTTGTATTTCTGGAAGGGCATCTTGCGGACGCCAGTTGCCGATAATTGTTCTTTAGCATTCATAGGATTCGAATCCGTCATTCAGTTTGTGAGTACTGGCTCACTATAAGGGTGAGCAAAATCAGGACGATGCAGGAATTTAGACAGGCCGCCTACAACGGCAGTCGTAGTAGCAGCGCAGCAGCAAATGCCGCCAGGTTGTTGCGGGTGGCGATGGTACGGGGAGTTAACTGTTCCACGTGCTTGCCTGCCGTTTTGAAGGTATCTCACTCAAGCCGCACAATATAGCCGGAATAGGCGCTGAAGCCAAGTCAAGGCGGCCGTCTTTCGCATCGACTCGCCTAAGGTCACCAAACGGTATACCATCGCCTCCTTTTTGCTGACCGCACCAATGCCCCCTGCCTCATTCCCCACCGTGTTCGCCAGGCGTGTACTGCTCGCCTCGCTGGTTGTGATCGGTATGGGGCAAACCGTCCTGTTTGCAGTGCTGGCACCACTCGGCCGGGAAGCAGGTCTTTCTGAAATCCAGGTGGGCAGCATTATCTCCGCTTCATCCATTACCGTATTCCTGACGGTACCGATCTGGGGCAGGCTAAGTGATACCTGGGGTCGCAAACGCGTCATGCTGATTGGCATGTTTGGCTATACCATGGGCACTGCACTGTTTGCCCTGGTGTTTCATTCCGCTCTGGCAGGTGTCATTAGCGGCACTGTGGCGTTCGTGGCGCTCATTGTGGCAAGGGTACTGCATGCCTGCGTCATGTCGGCCACAATGCCTGCCAGCAGCGCCTACATGGCAGACATCACGGACATCGCAACCCGGACAAAAGGTATGGGGGCGGTGGGTGCTGCCAACAATCTTGGCGCTATCATGGGACCGGCAATGGGTGGCGCGCTTGCCGTATTTTCACTGCTGACGCCACTCTGGTTTGCCGCCGGTCTTGTCCTGATAACCGCTGTCGTTGTACTGATTATGTTGCCAGAAGTGCCGAGCCGAATGCCCCGTGGAACCCGGTCACCTCGCCTTAGCTACCTGGACCCGCGCATCGCGCCTTTCCTGGTTGTTGGCGTGTTGATGTTTGTCGGCTTTGCGGTGGTTCAACAGACCATGGCGTTTCGCTTCCAGGACGCGCTTGGACTTACCGGTATAGAAACCGCACGCACTTTTGGTCTTGCCATGATGCTGTCTGCAGCGGCCTCGGTCGTTTCCCAGGGGATACTCGTACAGCGGCTTGATCTGAAGCCATTCACCCTGCTTCGATTGGCAATGCCACTGCTGATTGTTGCGTTCATCGTCCTCGCTTTTACCGCAACGCGGGTCAGCATGTTGTCAGGTATGACCCTGCTTGGGCTCGGCATGGGCCTGGCTGGACCGGGTTTTATGGCAGGGGCATCACTCGCGGTGACCAATGAAGAGCAGGGTGCAGTTGCCGGCATCGCGGGATCATGCCCGCCCATGGGCTTCACCATTGGACCGCTGCTTGGCACAACACTCTACTCAATAAGCCCGGAATTGCCTTACCTGGTGACGCTGGGAATTTACATTCCCCTGTTTGTCTATGTATTGCGTATGAAGGTCGGACGCCACTAGAACGCGGCAACGCCAGGGTGGAAAACTGGCCGGGTGACGCCTCGGCCGGCAAGGCCGTTCAGGCAGGGCTGTTCGGGCAAGGCGTGTCAGGCGGGTAGAAGCTGTCTACTGGTATTGCGCGCGCCAGTCATCAATGTCTGTCGCTGCCCCCTCGTAAAGCATGACGCCCAATTCAAAGCCGTCCCGGACATCCCGCTCCCAGAGCACATGCCCGCTGAGAAAATACTCTCTCGATTCGGCATTGCCCTCAATCCTAAGATCCACCTGCCCTCCTACCGGGACAGGCTGAACCAGTTTTAGCCGAAGCGCACTGCCCGAGGCATCAACCGTTCTGCCGGTAACCTCTTTGCCAACCAGTTCCTCATGCCGGCAGGTCACTATCTGCAGCTTAACCGGGGTGTCCAGCGCAACCCGTGGTTCACTTCGTCTTTCGTCATTTTCCATGTTAAAACTTCCGCATCAGGCCCAGAGAGGGAGTGATAATCCCGTAAAGCTAACCTAGTTCGTCACCAATGATAGTCACCGGCATTCGCACTGTCTGCCGCTGGTAAACCCGTTCAGATGGACTGTCAGTTTCTGGTAGCAGACGGATCAACATATGATGAGTACCTACTGTGTTGTCTACTCTAATCCGACTGAAGGGCAAGAGGAAGAATTCAATCGCTGACAAAGACGTCGACAGAACACCCGCAAGCTCGCGCAACGCCTCACCGACCCAACGCCCGGTCAGACTGGTGCTTTGCCAAGGCCCGCGCGATAGGGTTCGGTGTCCATATTTGGATAGCGCACCTGGATATCTACCAGAGTCTGCTCGTTCCAGTAGGGATGACCAACGGGAGGAAAATCCATCAGGTTGCGTTGATCGGCGGTAATCCGTTCGATGAATTCAATCATGTTCGGATTCATCCCGTGGTGCGGCCAGGCATGCCGATCGATCCAGGGGGAGTCCCGCCGCGCAAAATCAGCCAGCACCATAAACCGGGAACTACCCGGACTCGTCATCTCGACCCCTCGATGGAACACGTCGTAGGAGTAGAGCACCAGGGTGCCAGCACGCCCCGCTACATACTCTGCATGGGCGTGGGCCGGATGATCTTTCGGTAACCAATTTTTGCCGAAGGAGACAGCATCAGTGTGTTCACGCGGAATGACTGCTGTGGCCCCCGTCCCCTCATCGACATCAGAGAGGTAGATGTATGTTGTCAGTTCTTTCCAGCGATGGTCAGTTCGCGGCACCACCAGGCTGTGATTGCCAAAGTCCCGGTGAATTCCCTTGTCGTATTCAATCGCCAACTGGTAGTTGGCACAGAGATCGCCGTGGGGGAGGCGCATATGGTCAGTTTA
>CAYGNA010000173.1:0-8035 GCA_964351065.1 uncultured Pseudomonadales bacterium | reverse complement strand
ATCTTGTGGCCGATGAAATGTACCGGGTCATAGCGTCCGACACCATCGCGGAGGCGGGCCAGGACAGGGATCCGCACTTTTTGCCGGATGGCCGAATTGTGTTTACCAGCACCCGGCAGCGCCGCGCACGCGCCATTCTGCTGGATGAGGGGCGACCACAATTTGCCGCGCTTGATGAGGACCGTAACGAACCTGCATTTGTATTGCACGTTATGACCAACACCGGGGAGGACATTGAGCAGATTACCTTTAACCAGAGCCATGACCAGGACCCAACAGTTCTGTCGAGTGGCGAGATTGTGTTCAGTCGCTGGGACAACGTGCCCGGCAGGAATTTTGTCAGCCTGTATCGCGTGAATCCAGACGGTACGCGACTCGATCGGTTGTATGGATACCATAGCGCCGATTCTGGTCGTGATGGTGCGAACATTGCCTTTCTTGAAGCCCAGGAACTTGAGCCCGGCAGGTTATTGACACTGGCAACCAGAACAAACGGCACCTCTCTCGCCATTGATCCCCTGGTGATTGATGTTGATGGATTTATGGACAACGAGGTGCCGGTATCTGCGAATACGGGAGCAAGCGGACCCGCCCAGACGCCAGTTGCTGCAGGCACAAATCCCTTCGCCGGCATTTCGGCAGGCGGACGATTTTCAGCCATCTGGCCATTCCAGGATGGCTCCAACCGCATGCTCGCAGCCTGGTCCCAGTGTCGACTCGCCCAGCCGTCCGAAACAGGCAGCATCATCGCACCATGCACCCCGGGAGCGTTGGCTTCCAATGACCCGGCGCCGGTCGAAGCAGCACCTATATTTGGACTCTGGATCTTCGATACCGACACCGGCACTCAACAGCCCGTTGTGCCGCCCGTTGAAGGTGTGGCAATTACTGAAGCGGTGATGATGACCGTCCGCGCACCGGACTATTTTATTCCGCCAGCGAATCTGGACGACGATGCCCAGGACCTCGCGGACGAAAATGCAGGTGTACTGCATATCCGCAGTGTCTACGATATGGACGGCACAGATGCCTCGCCGTTTGGACTCGACACAACGGCAAACCCATCCATGACCGACCTCGGGGTACGCCCCGCAGTATTCGTTCGCCTGCTTAAACCCGTGTCTATACCCGATGAAGATGTTGTAGATCTGCCTGGTACTGCTTTTGGTCGTTCGCAGGGAGAACTGATGCGAGAGATCATCGGTTATGCACCGGTTCACCCCGACGGTTCGGTGCTCGTTAAGGTACCGGCCAATGTTCCCTTTGCGGTCTCGGTGCTGGACTCAAATGGCAGGCGCATATCACCGCGCCACCGCAATTGGTTACAGGTAAGGCCAGGCGAACAATTGGACTGTACAGGCTGTCACGCAAACAACAGTATGGCACCACATGGCAGGCGTGATGCTGGCGCAATCACCATTAACAGCGGCGGCCCCTATGCTGGCCTGAATCCAGACTTTCTCGTAAATCCGGGTGAGACCATGGCTGAAGCATTTGCCCGGGCTAAACCAGCCCCCGCACCTGCATTTTCACCTCGCTTTGACGATATCTGGACTGACGCCAATCAGCGCACGCCCGATGCCTCTTTCGATACGCCCTACACAGACCTGACAACACCCGCACCAGTCAGCAGCGCTTGTCTGAACCAGTGGCAGGCCAGTTGTCGCATCACTGTTCACTACCCAATTCACATTCATCCCGTGTGGGAAGTCAGCAGGCAAGTGCTGGATATCGATGGCATTACGGTGCTGCAGGACAACACCTGTACTACCTGTCATTCGCCTATAGACGCCATGGGCGCGGCCAGGGTGCCAGCGAGCCAGTTGGACCTGAGCGGCGGCCCCTCTGCCAATCAGCCTGATCACCTGACCAGTTATCGCGAGTTGCTATTTGGCGACAACGAGCAGGAAGTCGTCAACGGTGCCCTTGTCGACCGCCTCGTCGCCGTGCTGGACAACAACGGCAATCCCGTCTTCGAGACTGACGAGAACGGTGACCTCATTCTGGACGCTGCTGACAATCCAATTCCAGTACTGCGCACCGTGGGTGTTGGCGCCTCAATGTCCGTTGGTGGCGCCAACGCGTCGGCCCGCTTCTTTTCCCGCTTTGCAGCCAATGGCACACACGCCGGATTCCTGAGCAATAGTGAACTCCGACTGATCTCCGAGTGGCTCGATATCGGCGGGCAATACTACAACGACCCTTTTAAGGTGCCGGAATAATGGTGCGACTCCTGGTCGGCTACATATTGCTTGCAGGCACGCTCTTGCAACCGCTCGAACTTTACGCGGTTGAGTCAAACGTGGTGGTTGCAGTGCCTTTCATAGAGATGCGCACTGGGCCTGGTCGTGGTTACCCTGTGTTTCATGTTGTTGCACAGGACGAACAACTGGTGCTGGAGAAACGTCGAACTGATTGGATCCGGGTGACAACCACTGATCGCAGGCCGACACAGGGCTGGATACATGTCAGCGATCTTGAGCGTATACAAAGCGATTCCGGGGATACCCTGACCAGCGCGGGGGACGGCAGGTTCGACACTCGTCGCTGGCAGTGGTCAGCCTCTGGCGGAGACTTCGGCGGGGCTTCCGCCATCTCGACCGCACTTGCATTCAGGGCTACCAAAAACATTGCCCTGGAACTGCAGGGCACACAGATTCTGGGCAAGTTCTCGGATGGCTGGATGGCATCGATGATGGTGCGACACACGCCGTTTCCCAACAGCCGGTTTTCACCCTATTTCCAACTGGGTGGTGGTTTGCTGGCAACCAAACCTTTTTCAACCGTCGCGCAGTTTGCAGATCGGAAGGACAACGCCCTCACTGTGGGCGGCGGGCTGAACATATTTCTCGCCAGGCGATTCATGTTTGTCATGGATTACCGGCGCCACAGCGTCATCACCAGTCGCGACCAACTCGAGGAGATCAACGAATGGAAACTCGGCATCAACGTATTCTTTTAGCCGCGGCGCTGCTGACGACTTTTATGGGTACAACCGCGGGCACAACATCCGCCTTCGCCCAAACGTCAGACGATCCGGGACTTGTGCCCGAACTCGATCGGCGCACCGTGAAGCTGGCAAAGATCGACAACGAAAACTTTGAGGTGGGAATCTCCGGTGGCCTACTCTCCATTGAAGACTTTGAAACCAACCCGGTGACCGTTGCCTCACTGACCTACCATATTACCGAAGACTTTTCGGTGGCGGCGAGATACGGCCAGAGCACAGCCGGAAAAAGCAGCTTTGAGCGTCTCTCAGGCGACGCTGTCCTGCTTAGCGATGAGGATAGGGATGTGGTTTTTTATGATCTGTCACTTGCTGCCAACCTCTTCCCGGGCGAGGCCTTCCTGTGGGATCGCTGGGCAGTCAGTTCAAGTTTTTATGTCATTGGCGGCGTCGGTGCGACGGAGTTTGCCGGCAATCAGTCGCTCACGCTGAACGGCGGCGTCGGCTATCGCATGATTGCCAACGACTTCCTGTCGCTCAATTTCCAGGTGAGGGATCACGTGTTTGATACCGAAATCACCGGCGAGGCCAAATCGACCCACAACATCGAACTGAGCTTTGGTTTCTCGGTGTTCTTTTAGGAGATTTGAAGTGAGACAGCGAATCCACCACATGCTGCAGACAGCCTTGCTAACAGGCGTGCTCTGCGTCGGCGCAACAGGCTGTGCGACCATCGAACCCTGGGTCAGTCCCTTTGAGCGCAGTGCGCTGGCTGACCCGATCATGAGCTTTTCACGTCATCCGGCAGACTCGGCCTATATGCACCATGTGCGCCAGTCACGGGAAGGCGCGCGAGGGGCTGAAGGTGGTGGCGGAGGTGGCTGTGGCTGTAACTAGACTTGGCTTTACCCTCCTACTGCTGTTGCCATTATCACTCTTCGGTAAAGTGTTGCCCGAAGACCGGGCAGACGCGCTCTGGCACCTGTATGACGGTGGTGGTGTAACGATCCAGGGCCCTTCGGTGCTCGTACGCAAGTCGTACAAAGACAAGGTATCGCTCTGGGGCAACTATTATGTGGACATGATTTCCGGTGCTTCCATTGATGTGCAGGCCACAGCCTCAAAGTACGCTGAGGAGCGCGAGGAAGTCAGTGTTGGCATCGACTACCTTAACGACAGAACCATGCTTGGCATCGGTTATACCGAGAGCAACGAGGATGACTATCAGGCAAAAACCTGGCGCTTCAGTGTCAGCCAGGACTTTTTTGGTGACCTGACCAGCCTGTCCTTGAGTTTTGGCTATGGTGACGACACGGTCATGCGAAACGGCGATGATACTTTTGAAGATGGTGCGATCCATCAGTCTTACCGGTTTGAAATCTCGCAGATACTGTCACGCAGTTTAATGATGAGCCTCGGGTACGAGGCCGTGGCAGACGAAGGGTACCTGAACAACCCCTATCGCTCGGTGCGATTCGCCGACAGCGAATCGGCGTCTGGTTTCCTGTACCAGGGCGAAGTTTATCCGCGCACCAGGACAAGTGACGCAATGGCCGTGCGAGCAATGTACTACCTGCCCTACCGCGCAGCGCTGCGTACTGAGTATCGCTACTACGCAGATTCCTGGGGAATCATTGGCCACAATGCAGAGCTTGCCTACACCCACCCCTGGCGCGAGCGCTGGGAGTTTGATATCAATCTACGGGCCTATACCCAGAGTAGCGCCGACTTTTATGCAGACCTGTTTCCGTATCGCAATGCGCAGAACTATCTTGCCAGGGACAAGGAACTATCAACCTTTGACACCAGCAGTCTAGGTCTCGGCGTCAGCTATACCTTTAGCAGGGAGGGGTTTTGGTTGTTCAGCAAAGGAGCAATCAACCTGAATGTAGACTTTGTCAGGTTCGACTACGCCGACTTCAGCGATGTCACTGTCGGCGCGGCGGTGGGAGAAGAACCCGCATATCAGTTCAATGCGATTGTGAGCCGGATCTTTTTGTCTCTCTGGTTCTGATGACCATTTTGAGGATAGCCCAAGCTGTTATCTTTTTGAGCCGAACCTACCGCCAAATTCCTGCTGCCAGCGGTCGAAGTCCTTGACCTCTTTGAGCTGCAGCCCAAGCATCAGCTCACCTTGGTCGTTGGTCGACCATCTGGGCACACCTACCAGATTGTAAATGGTGATCGGGAAACCGTTAGGTGTCACGATCAATTCAAATTCGCCGTGTTCAGGAAAGTGCTCATCGGTAGAGACGCGCAGGCCATTCATACACACATCCAGGGTACTGCCCCGACTGGTCCGCCCCACAAGAGACTCGTTTTCGTCACAGCGCAACACCCGGAGCATAACACCGGCCTTGTTGTGGATACGCGGTTCCCGGCGCATGTTCGAAGGTGCTGCTGAGATACGGGAGGGAAACAGTACATGTCGATACTCTTCGAGCAGTTCTGACAAATCAGCGATGTCGCCGAGCCTTTTCACCGCCACCACATCTGCATGATGCGTATTCAGCCATCTGTGGAACTGTTCTGCCGAGTTGGCATCAAGACGCCGCTCAGGCCAGGTTTTGTGCAGTTTGAGCAGAGTCAGACGATCCTCAGGACCGAGTTCGGACTTCACGTAAAAATTACCTCAGTCGTTCGTGCGCGTGCCTACGCTGTTACGGCCAGGGTCCTTCCCGGCCGGATTGTCAGGAACGTTCGCCGCCAGATTTGGCGCGTTTGCGCTCGTACATGCGACTATCAGCCTCAGCCAGTAATTCGTGGATAGTAGTGTGAGCACCCTCTTCAAACGATACGGTGCCAACGCTATACCCAATATGGTAGTCGTTCTTTGTGTTTTCAAAATCGACCGCGCGCTGCAAATTGGCGAGTGGTCGGTTCACATCTGCTGCAGGGGTACCAGTCAGTAACACACAAAATTCATCGCCACCCAGACGGGCAATCACATCAGAATGGCGAAACTCCCGGAGCAGGATTCTGCCAATTTCCTGCAGAACCCGATCTCCCTCGGCATGACCATGGGAGTCATTTACCGCCTTAAAACCATCAAGGTCAAAGAACATCAGTGTCGCCGGGCGATGCATCCGCCGGCACATGGCTATCGCATGCTCGCCTATGTTGAGAAATCCGCGCCGGTTAGACAAACCGGTCAGTTCATCCACGGTGGCCATGTTGTGCAGCGCCATCTCATCTTCGACCATTCTCGCGAGATCCACCAGCAATTGGAGGTCAACTTCCGTGAACGGTCTTGGCTGTGTATCCATGATGCAAAGCGTGCCGACGGCAAGTTGGTTATTGAGGCTGATAGGGTAGCCAGCGTAAAACCTGATATTGGGCTCACCAATGGTCAGGGGGTTGGCGCTAAAGCGAACATCCTCAAGGGTATCCGGGACAATCAGCCCCTGCTCTTCGAGAATCGTATGTGCGCAAAAGGACAGTTCCCGCGGCGTCGCCTCAACAGCCAGACCCAACTTCGACTTGAACCACTGACGATCTTCGTCAATCAGGCTGATCGCCGCGACCGGAGCCTGGAACACACGACGCGCCAGACGCGTAAATCTGTCGAAGCGCTCTTCCGCAGGGGTATCCAACAGCCCCAACAAACGCAACGCATCGAGTCTTTGCGCCTCATTATCCGGTTTGGGAGCTATCTTAGCCATGTCTTATCATTCTGTGACGGAAATTGAATTTTGTTGATTGCCTAAAACAATTTGTAACACTGTCCTTACGTGAGGCACAAGGTACTAAATCCTTACACACTTTCAGGCATCAATTCAGTGTTCGTTCTTTTTCTCTGCAACCGCACGGTCAACCGCTTCAGAAATCAGTCTTCGTGCAGTTGCTGCATCACCCCAACGATCGAACTTGACCCACTTACCCGGCTCGAGATCTTTGTAATGCGCGAAAAAATGCTCCACCTGGTCAATGGTAATCTGGGGAAGGTCCCCGTACTCTTTGACCTTTTCGTAGCGTCGCGTCAGGCGTGTGGTTGGAACTGCAATAATTTTCTCATCGTGTCCGGCCTCATCCTGCATGATCAGCACACCAATGGGTCGGCAGTTGACCACAGCACCTGGAAAAATTGCCCGGGTACTCGCCACCAGAACATCAATTGGATCGCCATCATCTGACAGGGTGCCGGGTACAAAGCCATAATTGCCAGGATACCGCATGGGCGTATAGAGGTAACGATCAACAAAAAGGGCGCCGGACTTCTTATCCATTTCGTACTTGATCGGCTCACCACCAACCGGCACTTCAATAATTACGTTCACATCTTCCGGCGGGTTATCGCCGATTGCTATCTGATCAATTCGCATTACATAGGGTCCTAAACAAACGCGGGCGGATTATGGCCATGCAGACTCTCCCCGGCAAGTGCCGCGCTCTGCCAATCGTCGTCAGGCAAAGTCAGAATTGGCGCCTGTGCGCTAATCTTCCCACACCAACACCTCACCACCCTGCCCCAGCAGCGCAGTGCCAGGGAAAACGCGCAGGCGCCAGGGTTCAAGCTTCAACGCTGCAAAGTTTGCCGATGTTGGCGAATCCCACGCAGGAATCATTGCCGGGTCGTAACCGACGGGGGCAGGTGAATCCTTGAACAGGTTCCAGATCCTGATACGAGTCTCGTCATCAAATGCCCAGGTTGCGCGACACTCGGCAACGCAGGTGTCCTGGGAGGGTGACCAGTAGTTAAGCGAGATAAACGGACTAGCTTCCAAATGTGACCGCTTGACCGGCGTTGGGCCGGTTGCAATCCAACCCACCAGCGACTCGCCATCGAACACCCAGATTGGGTGCAATACCCGCGATCTTGGACGACTCTGGCCGTCAACCGTGGCGGCAGTGCACCACACTATCTGGTGTGCCATCTCAACAAATGACAGTGCAGTTTTCCTGAACTCTGCCATATTGGCTCTCCTTTCGTTTCTGGCTGCAGGTTTCGCTACCCGGGTTGACTGTAAAGATGGTTGTCGCTCAGGCCAACGGTATATTCGCAATCTGACGTGACTTCAACGCCGGGTACCCCGCAGGTTGGTAAGTGATCACCATCACCCGACGCTGCATTTTTGAGAGGTTTGGGCC
>CAYGNA010000172.1:0-8040 GCA_964351065.1 uncultured Pseudomonadales bacterium | reverse complement strand
CAATAGTCGTTGGGTCATGGTTGTCAGCACTCCTTCTGATCTTGCTATCTTAGAAGAAGGTCCGAGATTGGATCGGGCTCCGTGAGATCGCGTTCGCGATGTGTCTCTATGGCTGTGATGGTTTGCCCTGTTCTGCAATGAGTTGTTTCAGTGCCTGTATTTCAGCATAGAGTTGTTCGTTGGTGATCGGGTTCTCTACCGCGTTGGCAGCAGCGTGTTCTTCTTCCAGCACGTTCACGACAATACCAATCACCATGTTCAGGAAGGCGAACGCGGTGAGGAAAATAAATGACAGGTAGAAGACCCAACTTAATGGATAGACCGCCATCGTCTCGTACATGACGTCTGTCCAATCCTCGAACGTCATGACACGAAACAGCGTGAGCATGGAGATTGCAATGTCGCCCCAGAGATCAGGGTTGATGTCCTCAAAAATGAGGCTGCCTGCTGCCGCATAAATATAGAAGATGATAAACATCAATGCCATGACGTAGCCGAGTCGTGGGAGCGCCTTGAGCAGCGAATTGAGCAGCATGCGCAGTTCTGGAATGATGCTGATCATTCTAAGGACACGAAACACGCGTACGAGCCTGGCCACCAGCGCTGTATCCGAGTTATCTATGGGAATCAGGCTAATGACAACAATCAGCGTATCGAACACGTTCCAGGGATCTTTGAAAAACGCACGCTTGGGTTCCTGTGCAGCGAATCTGATTGATATCTCCACAATGAATATTGCGGTGATTAGCACATCCAGTACTGTCACTGAGGTCATCACCCAGTCTGGTACGCTGTAGGTTTTAACACCGACCAGCAGCGCGGAAGCCATAATGACAACAATGATGAAGGTTTCAAAAGCCTTGTTGGACTGAATTGCGTGGAAGCGGGATTGCAGCGACATCTGTGTTTTGCTCTGGTGCATAGTGAACGGGGCGAGCATTATATCGGCAAGATGGGCATTGGTGGCCTTGCTTAATCACAGGTTTTAATTGTCAGGAGGGAAGAGAAAATGATTGCAGAATATGCAGATCTGGACGCGCTCGCATTGAGGCAACTGATCGAGTCAGGCGAGGTGTCGCCGGGCGAGGTGGTTGCATCCGCCATCGGGATGGCAGAACAGCGAAACGGTGCAGTCAATGCCATTGTCACGCCCATGTACGAGTCGGCGGTTGAAGTAGCAGCAAAGCCAATTGCCGGGCCGCTGGCAGGCGTGCCGTTTCTGGTCAAGGACCTGACGCTGGTTAAAGACGTCAGGTGCAGTATGGGCAGTCGGTTGTGGTCTGACTTTGTACCTGACCATGATGCCGACATTGTGTCGCGTTACCGGAAAGCCGGCCTTGTCATTATGGGCAAAAGCAATACGCCAGAGGTGGGGCTGGCCGCCACCACAGAAAGTGTGTTTCTTGGGCCCTGTCGCAACCCCTGGGATTTATCCCGCACCACCGGCGGATCCAGTGGCGGTGCCGCGGCAGCAGTTGCGGCTGGTATTGTCCCCGTTGCCCATGCAACCGACGGCGGTGGTTCTATCCGGATTCCCGCCAGTTGTTGTGGCCTGGTTGGCCTGAAGCCAACACGTGCAAGAACACCACTAGGACCTGACGTGGGTGAGGGCTGGGGTGCGATGGCAAGCGGGCATGTGGTGTCTCGCACCGTGCGCGACTCAGCCGCGTTTCTGGATGCAACCCACGGGCCTGCGCTGGGCGACCCGTATCACCCACCTTTTTTTGGTGGTTCATTTCTGGGAGAAATGGCGCGAGATCCGGGTCGGCTCAGAATTGCTGTTGATCTCAGCCCAATCAACGGCAGCAAAGTACATCCGGATTGTGTTGCTGGCGTGGAAAAGGTTGCAGCGCAGTGTGTTGAGCTTGGGCACGACGTAAGTGAGGTGAATCTTGAATACGACCGTGAATTGGTTGGCAGGGCCGCTGGTGCACTGGTTGCGGTAAACCTGCGCCATAACATTCTCGCGCGTGCTGAGGCCCTTGGCGTGACACCTTCACTGGATCTGATCGAAGCAGCGACGCTGCGCTTTGTGGAGTGGGGAGGTGAGGTGCCATCTGACGTGTATGTTCGTTGTCTGCATACGATTCATGCGGCAACCCGGGTTATTGAGCGTTTCCTGCTGGGTTATGACCTGATACTGAGTCCAACCCTCTTGTGTCCGCCGCCAAAGCTGGGCTTCATGGATACCAACAGCACGGATGAGGCTACGTATGCCGCCCACTTTAATGAGTTCTGGGGTTTTACCAGCCTTTACAATGCAACCGGTAACCCCGCAATATCCCTGCCACTGCACTGGACCGACACAGGCCTGCCAATTGGCATTCAGTTTGCTGCTGGCTTTGGCAATGAGGTGCTACTGCTACAGATTGCACGCCAGCTTGAAGAAGCGATGCCGTGGCGCGACCGCCGTGCGCCAGTTACTGATGCATGACCGCAAACGACAATAGTAAACGAAAGCCGCAGCGTTAAGCGTCTGCCATGAGGAGAACCTGACTTGAGTGACGATACAAACAAAACCACAGAGACCCAGCACCGCAATGATATCTATGGCGACATCGAAAAGGTGCCGGAGAATGTGTCAGAGGCGATTCCGGCTGCAACCGTAGTGTTGTTGCGCGACGGTCCTGAAGGCGTCGAGACGTTAATGCTGCATCGTACGTCGAAGGTTCATTTTGGCGGCATGTGGGTGTTTCCCGGTGGTCGAATAGATCCCGGTGATTATGCCGGCACTGACGATGTCGACCTTGCTGCGCGTAATGCAGCCGCGCGTGAAACCCAGGAGGAAACGGGTGTTGTCGTTCAGTCCGACGAATTTGCCTATTTTGCGCACTGGACACCGCCAGCAACCACGCCCCGGCGGTATGCCACCTGGTTTTTTGCGACGGCTTTTGACGCTGATGAAGTGATCAATGTGGATGGACACGAAATCCAGGACCACCAGTGGATTCACCCGGGTGAAATGCTCCTGCAGCACGCGGCAGGTGATGTGGATCTCGCGCCCCCGACCTGGATTACGCTACACCAGCTTTCACTACGGGCGCCTGTTGCCGAGTTGTTGGCACATCTTGATGCTACGCCGCATCGAGTTTACGAAACAAGAATTGGCAAACGTGCGGATGGCGTCCGCGTTGCAATGTGGGATGGGGATGCGGGCTACTCATCAACCAATGCCGATCTGCCGGGTGAGCGGCATCGTCTCGTGATGACGCCGGGCGGGTTTGAGTTTGAGAACTCGGTGTTCAGTTACTAGGGCTGTATACAAATGTCTTTTGATTTACTCTCGCGCCTCAAACTGGACCTGCCACTTGTGCAGGCACCCATGGCGGGTGTTTCAGGCAGCGCACTCGCGATCGCAGTGTGTGAAGCAGGTGGGTTGGGGTCATTGCCTTGTGCGATGCTCTCCCTGGAGCAGATTCGGGCTGAAGTATCGGCAATTCGCGCGGCAACGCCGGCCGCATTCAACCTCAATTTTTTCTGTCACAAGCCAACCGTCGCGGACGAGAAACGCGAGCAGCGCTGGCGCACCAAACTGCATCAGTACTTTCTTGAGTTTGGCCTGGACCCCGCTGCCATCGCCACTGGTGGCGGTCGCGCGCCGTTTGATGAATCTCACGCAGCGCTGGTTGAAGCATTGAAACCGCCCGTGGTCAGTTTCCATTTTGGTTTACCACACGCGGCCTTGCTGGCACGCGTGAAAGCGACCGGGGCCCTGGTTTTATCCAGCGCAACAACTGTTGCTGAGGCGCGCTGGCTTCAGGCGCAAGGGGCAGATGTGATTATCGCGCAAGGTGTGGAAGCCGGTGGGCATCGTGGCATGTTCCTGGATGACAACCTGGCCACGCAGCTTCCACTTTTTTCGCTGTTGCCTGCCGTGCTTGATGCACTGAGTGTTCCGGTAATCGCAGCCGGCGGGATGTCCTCTGTATCGCGGATCAACGATGCGCTCTCGATGGGCGCGGCCGCGATACAGGCTGGTTCGGTTTTTCTGCTGTGTCCGGAGTGCAACACAACACCCCTGCATCGGGCAGCGATCGCAAAGGGCAATGTTGATACGGCCTTGACCAATGTGTTTAGCGGTAAGCCTGCGCGCAGCATTGTGAACCGGTTAATCACCGGGCTGGGGCCCATGTGTCCTGATACATCCGGGTTTCCCTATACCGGTACAGCCCTCGTGCCGCTGCGGCGCGCAGCAGAAGCGCTTGGACGTACCGATTTCTCACCCTTATGGTGCGGCACTGATCCAGGGATCTGCGCTGAAACGCCTGCTGGTGAAATCGCAAAAAGGCTGTTCTCTGCCTGAAACAGATTCTTTTGTAGATAATTTGGAGCCCGAAGCATTGAGCCCAATTTTGGTGCGCCTGCTCGCGACCCATATCGCAATGCACCAAAAAAATGCGTCATTGTGGTGCCCTCACATCGGCAAATCATCTTAACCCCCCGTTATTCAAGGGTTTTTTCACCTTGGCACATGCTTTGCTTTTGAAGTATCGCTGTCGAAAACTTATTTCAGATCACACATTAGGAGTTACACATGAACAAATTCACCCGAGTCGCTGCAGGTCTGGCACTGGTTACTAGCGCCGCTGTATCCAGCAATGCCATGGCTGAGGTTTCATACAACATTGGGTACGCCTCGGAATACCACTTCCGTGGCATTCTGCAGAAAGTATCCAGCGCAAGTGCAGGCGTCGACTTTGAAGAGAGCGGTTTCTACGCAGGTGCATGGACTGCTGACGTGGGTGACGGTCTCGAGGTTGATGGCTATTTTGGCTACGGCATCGAGACAGACTCAGGCTTTTCTGCCAGTCTGGGCTTTACCGGCTATTACTACACCGGTGAGTTTGACGATACCTATCAGGAAATTAACCTGAACCTGGGTTACAGCATTGTTGGCCTGGAATACTCGTTTGGTAAGTACGATGGTTTTGGTACCGAGTCAGATTACGATTTCCTCGCGCTGACCATCGCACCTGAAAATGGCCTGTACGCAACTTATGGCATGTTTGGTGATGAAGCCGATGGTAATTACCTTGAATTGGGCTATGGCACCAGCGTCGCTGACTTTGATGTGGGCGTGGCTTTCATTTTGGCCGACAAGGACCTGTCAGACCAGTTGGATTCAGCTGGTAACCCAACGGGCGGTGAGTCAATTGTGTTCACACTCGGCAAGAGCTTCTAACACAACTTTTAACGTCTCCCTCTAAAGGCCGGGGTTCGCCTCGGTCTTGACGTCAAAAGCGGCTCCCCTCCCCCGGGGAGCCGCTTTCTTTTTTCCAGTCTGATTTTTTTCCAGTCTGGCGGGCGGTAGGCCCGGGAAGTTAGCTCGAGGTGACCCAGCCAGCCAGTTCTCGCCGCGCCAGCCCTTCTAACATATCGATAGCAGGTTCAGCATCGTTCAGGCATGGCAGCACGGCAAAGTCTTCACCACCGGCCATCTCAAACGTCTCTTTTAATGCAATGCCGAGTTCTTCCAGTGTTTCGACACAGTCCGAGACAAAGCCGGGAGAGAATACGGCTACCCGCTTTGTTCCCTGCTCTGCGAGTGCTTGAATTGTCTTGTCCGTATAGGGCTCCAACCACTTCTCCGGGCCAAAACGTGATTGAAACGTGGTCTGGATGTTGATGTCGTCTCGCCCCAGGCGCTCGGCCATCAGCCGCCCGGACTTCAGGCAGAAGCAGTGGTAAGGGTCACCCTGAGTGAGGTATCTCTGGGGTAAGCCGTGAAAAGACAGGATCAGCGTTTCCGGTACAAATGAGAGTTCAGCGAGTGAAGACTTGAGCTGCGCGACACAGGCATCGATGTACAGCGGGTCGTCGTGCCAGGTGTCCAGTGTGCGGATCGCGGGTTGCCACTGCATTGCTTTAAGCGCGTCAAAAACTCGATCGCAAACCGATCCGGTGGTACTGGCGCTGTATTGTGGGTACAACGGCAGTATCAGGACCTGATGGCAACCACTGTTAACCAGGTGGTTGAGTTTTTCGTGAATAGAGGGCTTGCCATAGTTCATCGCCCAGTCAACCATAACGCCTGTATCTGCCAGCCGTTCGGCAAGTTTCTCTGCCTGCGTGCGGGTGTAGTAGCGCAGAGGGGACTCGTTACGCGCCTTGCGCCAGATTTTTTTGTAGGCCTCACGGGTCTTGCGAGGCCGAACGTTGAGAATGATGCCGCGCAGGATTGGTTGCCAGAGCCATGGGTTGTAGTCGATAACACGGCGGTCGCTCAAGAATTCTTTCAGATACGCCCGTATGTCGCTGACCTCCAGACTGGGCGGTGTTCCAAGATTGACCAGTAGCAGGCCAGTTTGTCTCGTTCTAAGAGGCGGATGATCAAAAGGCAGATGATCAGAAGGGAGTTGTGCTGACATGGTCAGATCCTCTATGACACCAACAAAATCGCGACAATAGAAGATACGCCAGGGGCGCGCCAAAATCACGAATGAAGTTATGCGGTTTGGGTAATGGAGCCTCGACGCAGGCGGCAGGATTGCATCACGAGATTCAGGCTTTTTTCGCGGCTCTCACCCTGTCGATCTCGGCGCGTATGACTTCTGCCTCTGCAGTGAGCAGTGAGTAGCCGCGGATATTGCCATTTCGCTGGGCCTGAAATGCGGCTTCCACCTTTTTGTCGAGTTCTTTTTGCAACTTTGCGACAGGGTCACGTTTAAAAAGGCCAAACATTTGTTTTCTCAACGGTTCTGAAGTGGGGTTGATACGTTAAAAGTGACCGCGTGGTCTACTCGTGGCGTTTCCTGTTATATGGCTGTGGTTTCAGTAAGCCTGTCTGAGCCTGGCACCGCGCCACCGCAGAATCTTGTTAGTGAGTAAAGCATCAGGACAGCTGGACGTTGCCAATTCGAGTTTGGCTGGCGGGCGAGAACTGGCTAGTGCAGCACTGACTCATCGTCTTCGCGGTGAACCGTGACATCGACACCAACTGCATCAAAGACAGCGGACATGGTTTCGCTGATGCAGGCCGGGCAAATTCCCTCCTGGGTCAGGTCTTCAATGAGACA
This sequence comes from uncultured Pseudomonadales bacterium, assembly GCA_964351065.1. GTDB lineage: Bacteria > Pseudomonadota > Gammaproteobacteria > Pseudomonadales > Azotimanducaceae > JANQJA01. The sequence continues at coordinate 1,024 of CAYGNA010000172.1, read as the reverse complement.
GCCCAATACCTCGTAAACCCCACGTCTACCCTCACAATTCTCCTCGAAACGCCACAGGACATCTTTGATGGTCTGCAGAGCTACTTCCAGGCGAACGTCATCCCCTACCTGGCTTGTTTCGTCAAGTTTGCTATCGGTCATCACTTTATCTCCAACCCTGTCAGCAAAAGCCAATTAGACACGGTATGCCCAGAAAAGTCCCTCCATCATTTCTCCGATAAACTTCCTGCGGTTGTAAACCGTTTTCACGATGTGCACGGTTAACGTGGTTGGCATGAACAAATTGAGTCTGGCTGGCTATTTGGCCCTGATGACAATCTGGGGTTTCCCGGCGTTGGCTGACACGCCGTTGAACCTTGAATACACAGAGGCGGCATCGCAAGTGCAACGTTATGAGTTTGCAGGCGATGGTCTCAGGCGCGCGCGGTTGGCGGAAGCGGTTCCTGTTCGCGGCTGGCAACTAGCAGACCGGGCCTACTTCGGGCAAGCCAGGGTGGGTGACAAATGGGGCCTCGGTTTTGTGTTCGAGCGCGGCGACACGGTGTATGGCGTCAATCATCGTGGTATTGAGGTTCGAAAACGACTGTTCTAACTACTCATCTTTAATTGCACGTCCGAAATGGCCGCTGTTCGACTACCTTGCTGTAAAATCTTGCCTGTGGACATGATGCTCTGCCGCTTGGTAGTGTCTGGGGCTATCCCTATGTGTTATCTGCGCCGTGGCTGAACTGACTGAAATTCAACTGACAACGGATCTGTCTCCCATCGCCGCCGTGGTGCAGGCGCTTGATAGCGACGGCGCCTGTATTGTGCACGGCCTGCTTGACGAAGATGCCTGCGACAGGTTGCTTGCGGACTTTGGGCCGCACCTCGATACCCTCGATTGGGGTGCTGACGACCTGGGCTACCGCGATGACTTCTACGGCAGTCGAACAAAACGCCTGCACGGACTCTTCAGTAAATCGGCCGCCATGGAGTCCGTGTTAACGCACCCGGTGCTGACTGGTGTGGCTCGAGCCATGAT
>CAYGNA010000171.1:0-8071 GCA_964351065.1 uncultured Pseudomonadales bacterium | reverse complement strand
TTCGCTTCTTCGTCTGCCATGCAGGCGCACTGCCCCAATAGCGGTGCATCCAGCGTAAAATTCCAGGGGATCTAAACAAAAAAAATACGATACCCTAAAGAGGACACCGATCACGTCGATATATGTGTCAGCCGTCCAGGCACCCTAACTCTTGTGGAGCTCGCCCAACATGGCAAGCGTAAGCCCGGTTAGGGCCAGCTCACGGGCGGGCCGGAAACAATAGCACCAGACTTTAGAATGTCAATAGTACAGGCATGGTCCGTGCCCATTTCACTGCGGCTAACATATTGTTTTTTATAGAACAATTCACAATGGAGATTTGCTGGAAGTTTGGCGGTCAGGCGTCCAGTGCCGGGTTCAGTAGCAGGACGCCCATTTATACAGATCTGCTGCTATAATCTCGCCCCTTTTGAACCAGCGTATTGCGAGGATCGCGCATGAAACAACCAGTTCGGGTGGCTGTAACCGGTGCAGCAGGGCAAATCAGTTATTCACTCTTGTTCAGGATCGCGTCAGGCCAGATGCTAGGGCCGGATCAGCCGATCATTCTGCAACTGCTCGAGATTCCGCCTGCGATGGAGGCACTGAGCGGTGTTGTGATGGAGCTTGATGACTGTGCGTTTCCGTTGGTGAGCGAAATTATCGCGACCGATGATCCCAATGTTGCCTTCAAGGACGTATCGTACGCACTGCTTGTTGGTTCACGGCCGCGTGGGCCTGGTATGGAGCGCAAAGATTTGCTGGAAGCTAATGCGGCGATCTTCTCTGTACAGGGCAAGTCGCTGAACGACCATGCGGCTCGTAGTGTGAAAGTCCTGGTGGTTGGTAATCCCGCCAACACAAATTGCCTGATTGCCCAGCGCAACGCGCCAGACCTTGATCCAAAGCAGTTCACCGCCATGACCAGGCTCGACCACAACCGGGCAATCGCGCAACTGGCACAGAAGACTGGCAAGCACGTGACGGATGTCAAAGGTCTCGCAATCTGGGGGAATCACTCCGCAACCCAGTATCCGGATATTACCCATGCGACGGTAGACGGTGCTGCAGCGACGAGCCTGGTGGACCAGACCTGGGTTGAGAGCGAGTTTATTCCCCTTGTCCAGCAGCGTGGCGCAGCTATTATCAAAGCCCGTGGCCTCTCGAGTGCAGCTTCAGCCGCCAATGCGGCTATTGAACATATGCGCGACTGGGCGCTTGGCACAAATGGCGGCACAGTCAGCATGGGTATCTACTCTGATGGCAGCTACGGTATCCAGGAAGGATTGATCTACTCTTTTCCATGTACCTGTTCTGATGGACAGTGGTCTATTGTCCAGGGGCTCGAAGTAACAGATTTCAGCCGCCAGAAGATGAGCGAGACCGAGACTGAACTCAGCGAAGAAAGAGACGCAGTCAAAGCGCTTCTGCCTGCCTGAACGATTGGTGCGTCCACGTGACCGCAAGGGTCACGTGGCGCCCAGCCAAATCGCCGCATCACCACAAACAAAATCACCACATTCACTGCAAAGACCCACGGCCAGACCGTCCACCGTGGCGTGGGTGGTTCTATTAGCAGTTCGCGTCGAATCTTTCGCTTATTGAAGCCCATGGCTTCTACCTGACAAAAAACAAGCACCGCTTTCGCCAGTACCTTACGGCTGAAACGGAGCAAACTTGTGGCAATTCGGTGTTTTTCTGTGGTTGGTCTCTATTGACCTATGTCAGACATAAAGCAATATTCGACAACTCTTAAAATGACCTTAATTTTCCCCGCGTAAACGAGAGATAGTCTATTCGCACTCGCACTGATGAGTGTTGAAAGATGATTTCCCTTACAGCTACACGCCTCGTATGCAGGCGAGCGCCGATCTCATCTGCCAGTCTGCGACTGCCCGGGATTCGCGCGATACCGCTCACTGTGCACGGACATCACCTGACGGCCTGGATGATGAGCGAGTCCATAGCGCTCAGGATCCGCCTGGTTGGCCTCGTTGTTGTGTCGCTGGCAGCTCTTCTGATTACGATTGTCTCCCTGTATGTGATGCAGACGCTGATTCAGTCGGGCGAGGAGGTAACTGAATCAGCGCCTGGACTACATCTTGTCGACTTTATTCGTGTCCCGACAATTCCAACCCTCAACCTCAGGACACGAAAGGCCGAGCCACCGCCGGAACCGGGTACGCCACCCCCGATCTCTCCACCCGTACAGTTTAATCAAGGCGTCGAATTGGCGACGGCCTGGAATTGGGAGGCAGAAGCACCATCAATCGATACAGGTGAAGGCATGTTTGGAGCAAGCCTGTTTTTACAGAGTGGCGAATATCTGCCGATTGTGAAAGTGCAGCCGGTTTATCCCCGTCAGGCCCTGCAACGCAAACTTGTTGGCTGGGTGATCGTGGAATTTACGGTGACCGATATTGGCAGTGTCGAAGACCCGTTTGTAGTGGAAAACTGCGCCATGCCCGTCAACGAATTGCCTGTTTGCGAGGACCGGCCAAGCAGTACTTTTGATCAGGCTGCGCTCCGAGCGGCAGAGAAATTCAAGTACAAGCCCCGGGTTGTGGACAACGTGCCAATCGCCACAGCCGGTGTCCGCAACAAGATCTATTTTGAACTGGTCCGAGACAGTGAGTAGTGGTCAAGTACTCCATGCCTGACCTCGCACTTCCGAGGCATTACTTCTTAGGGGCCATCCGGTTTCTGACAGTTCTGTTGATGCTCTATACCTTCCTGCTCAGCATCAACCTGCTGGGTACGTCTTTCAAATTATTCGGCAGCGGATTTGCTGAGTACATCATTGGTATGACGACCAACCCGTTTGTTGGACTGATGGTTGGCATAGTGGCAACCAGCCTGATACAGAGTTCATCAACCACTACTTCGCTGGTGGTAGGTATGGTGGCTGGCGGTGTGCTGGGCCTGCACAACGCTATTCCCATCATTATGGGCGCCAATATAGGTACCACTGTGACCAACACGCTGGTCTCGCTTGCGCATCTTGGTGCCAGGGACGAGTTCAAACGTGCCTTCGCTGCAAGCATCGTGCACGATGTATTTAACATCTGTGCGGTGCTGGTAATTTTCCCGCTGGAACTGGAGTTCCAGCTAATCGAGCGCAGTGCAACCTGGCTTGAACGCCAATTTGACAATGCTGGTGGCATGCACCTCTTTAATCCCCTTAAAACCATTCTGGAGCCAGGCGTTGACTTTGTGGTTGGTGCTTTATCGGTGTTGCCTTATCACGCCTTGATTCTGCTGGTTGTGGCACTGGCGCTCATGTTTGGGTCGCTGGCAAATCTCGTGCGAGTGATCAGGTCACTGATCGCCGAGCAGGCCGAGAGGGTGATCAACCGATATGTCTTTCGTAACGACTTTGTTGGGATGATGCTTGGGATGCTATTGACGATTGTCGCCCAGAGCAGTTCAGTGACCACGTCCGTGGTGATACCCATGGCGGGCACGGGGCTTATCAAGCTGAAGCAGATTTACCCTTACACGCTCGGCGCTAATCTGGGAACAACTGTCACGGCAATTCTGGCTGCGCTTGCCACCCAGAACCCCGTTGCAGTGACGGTTGCACTGTGTCATCTCATCTTCAACCTGATGGGGATTCTGATTTTTTATCCACTCAAGGTTATCCCGCTGCGGCTGGCAGTGTGGCTGGCTGATTTTGCCACCGTTGCACCGCGGCGCACGTTTCTGTTTATGCTGGGTTACGCGGCAGCACACTTTGTTCCCATTGTGCTGGTGTTTGTACCTTTCTGACTTCCAGGTGTCTGAGAAATTGGCTGTTGAGACGTTGTTACCTGGTCGGAAGAGTGTCAGAACCAGTAGTCTTTGACGCAGCGACCATCCCGCGGCAGGTCGTCAAACGAGTTCAGGCCGTCGAAATGATCAATCGGCACATCCAGGATTGAATCGGGCTCGGACAGGCGCAGGTTTACTGCGATACGCCGGCGTCCGTCAGCGCCACTGTTGAGCGCGCGCCAGTAAGCGACACAGCCGCATTCGGCACAGAAATGAAAGCCGATATCCTTGCCGCGTGAGTAGACGCTGGTTGGACCGGACACGCGAATACCTTCATTCTCATAGTCATAAGCCCATAGAACGCCGTAACGACGGCAAACGGTGCAGTTACAGGCGGTGGCGCCATCCGGCATACCATCAAACTGCCAGGTGACAGCGCGGCAGTGGCAGGTTCCTTCAAGCATGAGATTCTCCGTCTAACTTATGGTTTGGCTACCCTAGCGCTTGGCGGGTTGCGCAACAAGCACCCGGGACTCTGTGGTTTCGCCATGTAGCCGGAGGCAGGACTGTACGCGCGGGATTAACAGGGCCTGTTCAGCACCAATTGTTGTACCGTTCACCGACGGCGCACCGTCGATGCACATCACAATGGCATAGCTGGAGAGGTCAATCGAGTAGTCCGCGCCCGGTGAAAGTGTAATGCGAACCACGCTGAATTCATAAAAGTCTGCCACGGTCTCAACCGTGCATCCCGAGGTTGATTCCGCAACTACGAGACTGGTGTCGAAGCTGGCTGAAAAATTAACCTGCTCGATCGCAACTTCGGTGTCCCAGTGATCCTGGGTCAGCACTTTCTGGGAGAACGACAGGATATAGCGCTCATAGTGTGGTGTCTGAAATTCCACCACCCGGACCCCATGCTGCAATGAATGTGGCGTAAACGGTGGCACTCGGATGACGTCACCTCGCCTGATCGGGTGCACGCTGGAGTAAGTATTCAGCCGGGCTCGCGCCTCAATCTCGGCGTTAACGATATCCGCATCTATGCCCTGCTTCCAACTCTCAAGTGTGGCCGTGGCGACTACCGCGTTTGGGTCGACACCTTGTTGCATCCTGATGCGATCCAGTTCGGTATCGAGTGCAACCCGCGCGGCACGGTATTGCCCTGCCGTTTGCAGGTATGCGTCCCTGAATGAATCCAGGTTGTCGTGCGTGTCAATCATTGCTTGATTGAATCCGTACCTGATTCCACCAGTGCCGTCTGGCCAGGCAGACTCGTCCACGTGGGTGACAACGTAAACTTCTACCTTTTGCTCGTGCATCTCAAAGTAGAGTTCGCCATAGCCATCCTCCGGACGTGGTGCCAGTATTTTTAGCAGTAGCGGTGTTCTGATATCACCGCCGCCAAATTCGTTGCCGACAAGCTCAAGGTACCAGGGAAGTGGCGTGTCGCCGATCCGGCATACCCCGCGAGCCTCTATGCCGGTGTACCAGATCTCCTCTCCCCAGGGTTTGGGGATGTTTACGGTCGACAGCAGTAGTGGTCGGTCCAGAAAGAGCAAGTTGGTGCGGCAAGCAGTTGCCAGTGCCTGCATCTTTCCGACGTCCAGATAACCAGCGGGCGTTACGTCCTTCCGCACATCGTTCAGCACATCGTGCAGCACATCGTCGAGCGTTTCCTTGCTCGCCAGCAGGGCGATGATCTCCCCGTCAATGGGTGTCATCAGTCCTCCAACTTTCTGTATGGGCTCGCCGGGCAGGTAGGCTGCCTTGTGGTCGAACCAGCAGTGTACAGTGCTGCCCGCACGCGCGGCGGCGAGTGCGGTAAGCGGCGCGTCTACTTTGCCCAGGCGTTCAATCATGATGTGTGTTGGCAATGTTCGTCAGGTTTTTATTGTACCGGCAAAATGACGGAAACGATGTCCGATTTTGGCTAGTTCATGAAGCTTCGGCGCTTTACCATGGTCATCTCGTTACAGGATGCGTGTTGATGGAGAATGCAGCATTTGAAAAGGCACGGCAGTCTCGGGATCCGCGCTTTGACGGGCGGTTTTTTGTTGGCGTAACGTCCACTGGAATATACTGCCGTCCGGTGTGTCCTGTTAAAGTGCCCCGACCACAAAACGTTCGCTTTTTTGGTTCTGCGGCGGCTGCGGCAGAAGCCGGATTCAGACCCTGTTTAAGGTGTCGTCCGGAAAGTGCGCCCGGTACGCCGGCCTGGCGCGGGACGTCTACGACTGTTACCCGGGGACTGCGCCTCATCAATGAAGGTGCCCTGGACGGTGGGAGTGTGACGGCACTTGCTGCCAGGCTTGGCGTCACATCGCGTCACCTGACCCGGCTATTCCAGGAGCATCTCGGGGCGTCACCCAAGACGATTGCATTGACCCGCAGGCTGCAGTTTGCCAAGAAACTCCTGAATGAAACCACGCTGCCGCTGACCGAGATTGCCATGACTGCAGGCTATGGCTCCATCCGCCGGTTTAATGACCACTTCCGCGCAGTCTATGGCAAGCCGCCGGGCGAACTGCGACGCAGTGCCCGACCTGTCGATAGTGGTAACTTTTCCCTGTTTTTACCGTATCGGCCGCCGTTTGACTTTGCTGCAGTGCTGGCGTTTCTCGCACGACGGGCAGTTCCAGGTGTTGAGTTGGTGGCAGACGGCATCTATCAGCGCAGTATCATCATTGATGGCGAGCCTGGCCGGGTCACTATACGAATGGGTGAAGCAGAGAACCAACTGCAGTGCGATATTACGCTCGCGTCATCGCGCCACCTCCTGCGCGTTTTGCAGCGCGTTCGCAGCCTGTTTGATCTGGATGCCGACCCAACTCAGATTAATGGTGCGCTGGCTCGGGACAAGCAACTCGGGCAGCTTGTTAAACGTAACCCGGGGATCAGGGTGCCTGGCTGCTGGGATCCATTCGAAGTTGCCGTGCGGGCGATTGTTGGCCAACAGGTATCAGTCGTAGGTGCAACAACCATTATGGGCAGGATCGCACAGCAATTCGGTACAGTTGCCGATGGTGTCCAGTACTTTCCAGAACCAGAATCACTTGCCATGTTGGAGCCGTCACTGTTGCCGATGCCACGCGGACGGGCCGAAGCGATTCGCGCATTGGCGCAGGGGGTGTCGGATGGACAGCTGGATTTTGGCGACATGGAGCTACAGAAAAAACTGTTGGCGATTAAGGGTATTGGCCCATGGACCGCCGACTACATCGCCATGCGTGCGCTGGGTGATCCGGATGCTTTCCTGGTGGGTGATCTGGTGCTGCACCGATCTTTTGAAGCGCTGTTCGGCAACGCCACCAAAGACCAGATGATTGAGCGGGCAGAATCCTGGCGACCCTGGCGCGCCTATGCGGCGATGCATCTTTGGGCTGCGAGCACCTGATTGCTGGCATCTGATCAGCCGCCAGGAAAAGCACAGGCAAGAAGATCTCAGGCAAGAAGATCTCAGGCAAGAAGAGCATAAACATTAAAAAGAGCAGGCAGGAGACACAAACATGAAGTACAGATATCTGGATACGCCTATTGGCAACGTATTGCTGGCAGGCGACGAGTCGGGGCTACGCTTTGTCGGTTTTCCGGAAGGTAAAGGTAAAGTCCAGCCAAACGTTGATTGGACTCACGATGAGTCCGCGCTGGTTGAGGCTGCCGTACAGTTGAATGAGTATTTTGCCGGCGAGCGCACGACCTTTGACCTGAAACTCTCTCCGACAGGCACGCCGTTCCAACTGGCAGTGCTCGCAGCGCTGCAGGACATTCCCTACGGTGAGACGCGCACCTACTCTGATATTGCGCAAGTTGTTGGTAATCCGGCGGCGGTGCGGGCGGTGGGGGCAGCTAACGGTCGGAACCCACTGCCCATTGTCATCCCATGTCATCGCGTCATTGGGGCGAACGGCAGTCTGACAGGTTTTGGTGGCGGCATTGATACCAAGCGATACCTGCTGGCGCTGGAGACAAGTGAGCTACCGATGGCAAACTGATTCGAACACCTCAAAGTAATCCGGGAATGTTTTTGCAGTACATTCCGGATTGTTGATGGTGATGCTGGTATCGCCCAGGGCCGCCAGTGAAAAAGCCATCGCGATGCGATGGTCGCCATAGGTATCGATAGCTGCACTAACAATCCTGTCAGGTGGCGAGATGACAATGTAGTCATCACCAGTCTCGATGCCGGCACCCAGCTTGCGCAGTTCGGTAGCCATGGCCGTCATCCGGTCAGTCTCCTTGACACGCCAGTTGTAGACGTTGCGGATGCGTGTTGGGCCTTCAGCAAAGAGCGCCAGCGTGGCGATTGTCATGGCTGCATCGGGGATATGGTTCATGTCCA
>CAYGNA010000170.1:0-8079 GCA_964351065.1 uncultured Pseudomonadales bacterium | reverse complement strand
CGGCCGCCGGCCGGACCACTATTGTCCATGAGATTCAGCTTGACGTAACCGCCATCAAACCCGGCAGGGAAATCCTGCAAAGCGTCTCCGGTCAGGGTAACCCGCATCATGTTGGGTGAAACAGCTTGTTTCCGTGCGACTGTAACATTCCTTGGGAGCCTGGCCATGATTTTGCCTGATAGCTAAAGGGCGCCATATTAATGAGAATAATTCTCATTTGCAAATCAGGTCTCAATGGGGTGGGCTAAAATGCCAGAGTTGAATAGGGCTTACTCGAGCCGAAAAGACACGCCTCCCCGCACCGCTGATCATCCAGCCTCGCGGCTGCGATCATGTTTTCGATACTTTCATCAGAGTACTGTCAGAGTACTGCCAGAGTACTGTAAGCCTCTTCCTGAGGGCTTTAGTAAATGCCTTTCTTTCCCGACCCCCGTGATATCCAGGCAAGGGCTGTTCGGATCAGAGTGGTTTTTCGAAGAGCTTTGAATTTCGCTGCCAGTTGTAGAGGCTGCGTCGCTGTTCCGGCAGGTCAGCCACGCTCGTGGGCGTAAAGCCCCGTTCGATAAACCAGTGAGCGGTGCGTGTTGTCAGCACAAAAATTGCTGACATCGATTGTGCTCGCGCGTTCGCTTCGATCTGCTTCAAGAGGCGTTCACCACGGTCATTGTTCCGGTAGTCCGGATGTGTGGCGAGGCACGCCAGTTCCCCCTTGTCGTTAAACGGGTAGAGGGCGGCGCAGCTGACGATCATTCCATCTCGCTCGATAACAGTGAAGTGCAAAATTTCTGATTCCAGCAGCTCACGCGGGCGTTTTACCAGAACGCCTTCTTCTTCTAGCGGCGCAATCAGTTCAATAATCCCGGCGACGTCGTCGGGTCTTGCAGCGCGAATCTGCTCATAACTCTGGCGCGTAATCTGTGTGCCGGAGCCATCGCGGGTGAACAGTTCTTCCAGCAGTGCGCCGTCAGTGTCGTGGCTGATCAGGTGACACCTCGGTATACCCTTGATACAGGCGCGTTTTGCCTGGGCGAGCGGGGACAATTGATCCAGCCCTTCGCCCTCGATGGCACTCACCTGTAGTTCGCTGATCACCGCGCCGTTGTCGTCCCTGATACCGTCATCAATGGTAAAAAACACAAGCTTGTCTGCCATCAACGCAATGGCAACGTCTGCAGCAACGTCCAGTGAGTTGATGTTGAAGACCTCTCCGGCAGGTGAATACCCGAGTGGCGATACCAGCACAATAGCGCCGCTGTCGAGTTGGCCTCGAATCGCGTTGGTGTTAACCCGCCTGACCTCGCCCGTGTGGCAGTAATCTATACCCTCGCGGACACCGAATGGGCGTGCCCGTAAAAAGTTGCCTGACGTAACGACAATATCGGAGCCGTGCAGGGGCGAGTTTATGAGGCCCATACTTAGCCGCGCTTCAATATCGGTGCGGATCTTGCCGATTGCATACTGAACGGCTGGTAATACTTCTGCTGTCGTGATGCGTATGCCGTCAACAAATGAGGTTGCCAGGCCCAGTGCGGCCAGATGTTGATCTATCTGCGGGGCTGCACCGTGAACTACTACCAGCTTGACGCCCAGCGAATGCAGCAAAACGATGTCGCTGACAATATTGGCGAAATTATCATGGTCGAGCGTCGCACCACCCAGATACAGGACAAATGTCCGGTTTCGGTGTGCGTTAATGTAGGGTGATGAATCCCTGAACCACTTTACGTAAGGCTGGTTTTCACTCATCTCAGGTTTCCCGGGCAGGTCTATGCCCATATCGTGCTAACTGTTGCCCTCTGCACAAACATCACAGCACCAATGACAGCGATCAGTTTATGCAGTACTTCTCGATCAGGGCGCGGATTATAGCAACAGCGCGTGGGATTTCGTCCAACGGCAGAAACTCGTTTGGTTGATGTGCCTGGTCGATGGAACCAGCCCCCATGACCACGGTTTCCATACCAAGGGCAGAGAGGAACGGTGCTTCTGTGGCAAAGGCAACTGACATGGGTTCCGCGCCGGTCAGCCCCTGCATCACGTTGATGAACGTCGGGTCGCTGTTGTCGAACGCCTCAACCCAGGGATGCATCAGGGCCAAATTCATATCCAGCCCTCTGCCTTCCAGCCCTGGCCGCAGCCTGTCCTCTATTTCCTGCTTGATGGCGGCGTTATCCATGCCGGGCAATGCGCGCACATCAAACGCGAGATCTACGTGGTCACAAATACGATTCGGATTGTCGCCCCCATGAATACAGCCGAAATTTAGCGTGGGGTAGCTGACTTCAAACGTCAGGTCCTGGTGGCGTTGTTTGAGTGCCTGGCGAAAGTTGTCCAGTTCGGTCAACACGCTTGCGGTTGCGTCGAGCGCGCTGTTGCCAAGTGCCGGGTTTGACGAGTGGCCGGAACTGCCGCTGATGCGTAGCGACAGCATCATGATTCCCTTGTGGCGAGTGACTGGTCGAAGTGACGTCGGCTCACCGATCAGGGCAAACCTCGAACCCATCAGCTGGGCTGATGTAAGGGCTCGCGCGCCGCTCATTGATGATTCCTCGTCCGCGGTTGCCAGCACAATCAGGGGATGTTTGAACGCGACCCCCGTGTAAGGTATCAGGGCCTCAATCAACAGGGCAAAGAAGCTCTTCATGTCGCAGGCACCCAGTCCGTACCAGCGGTCATCGCGCTCGTTTATGCTAAATGGGTCAGATTGCCAGAGTTCGGCATTGACCGGCACGGTGTCGGTGTGGCCGGAAAGAACCAGGCCACCATCACCACGTCCCCGGCTTGCGATCAGGTTGGCTTTGCCGGGTCGACCGGTGATGGGTTCAATCGAATTCGTGAAACCAAGCTGCGTCAGCCAGTTTGCCAGCAAATGGATAACGCCCTCGTTGCTCAGGTCGAACTCCGCCTGGGTGCTGCTGATTGATGGTGTGCTAACAAGCTTTTCAACCATTTCCTTGAGTTTGGGTGCTGCGGGCATAAAAAATGTTGTCCTGGTTGAAAGCCTTGTACTGGCGGTCTCTGCCGCTAATAACGCTGGCGTCTGCGCGAGCCCCGGGGGCTGTCTTCAACAAGGGGCTGCACACGCTGATCGAGTCTAGCAAGATTGTACGTAGCTTGCCCCCAATCTGTTTTTCCCCGCCAGTTGTTCAAATTGAAAAGTCGGGTTTGCAGGCACAGGTTCAGGCGCTGGCAGATCAGGGTAAAGGCCCTGAAAAAGGTGTAAGCTGTGTCTTCCCGGATTGTGCAAGCACGGTCATGAGTCTTCACGAAGTCAAGTCCAAGCCTGATATCTCCCTTAACCTCAGGACGTTACTGAATGACCTGGTGGCGGAGGGTCGGCTGTCCCCGGAAGCTGCGGATGCACTGACCCTGAAGAGCCGGCGCAAGGATCAGCTGGACTGGAATCCCATTGAGCTGATTGCAGAAGACGAGCCGCCGGACCTGAAGACGCCAGGTAACCTGTTGACGCTCGAAGTGCTGACGCTCTGGCTCTGCAGCAAAGCCAAGCAGCCATACAAGCGAATAGACCCGCTCAAGATCGACGCGCAGGTCGTAACCCGGGTCATGTCCCACGAATTTGCCAAGCGCCACCAGATACTTGCCCTTGAGGTCCGGGAGGACGAGGTTGTGATCGCGAGCGCCCAGCCTTATGTCTCAGGCTGGGAAGCAACGATCATGCAGTCCCAGCCGGGCAAGTTACTTACCCGCGTGATCGCCAATCCGGCTGATATCCGTCGCTATACGATGGAGTTCTACCAGATGGCGCGCTCGGTGAGCAAAGCCCAGGCGCAGGGTCTGAATGCAAGTACGCTCTCCAATCTCGAATCCATGCTTGAGCTTGGCCAGCTCGATTCGATGGAAGCCAATGACGCGCATGTCGTCAACATTGTTGACTGGCTGTTGCAGTATGCGTTTACCCAGCGCGCCAGTGATATCCACCTGGAGCCACGGCGCGAAAAAGGTCGGGTTCGATTCAGGATTGATGGCGTACTGCACCTGGTCTATGAGTTGCCCGCCCCCGTTATGACCGCCGTCACCAGTCGTCTCAAGACGCTGGGTCGCATGGACGTGGCGGAGAAGCGCCGCCCCCAGGATGGCCGCCTCAAAACCAAGGGTACAGATGGCCATGAGGTAGAACTCCGACTCTCAACGCTGCCTACTGCCTTTGGCGAGAAGATGGTCATGAGGATTTTTGATCCGGAAATCCTGCTAAAGACTTTTGCACAGCTTGGTCTCGCCAACGAAGATTATGATCGCTGGCAAACGATGGTTAAGAATCCCAACGGTATTGTGCTGGTGACGGGTCCCACTGGTTCTGGTAAGACCACCACGCTGTATTCCAGCCTCAAGCACCTTGCCACACCGGAGGTAAATGTCTGCACCATTGAAGATCCCATCGAAATGGTGGAGCCGGCGTTTAACCAGATGCAGGTTCAAAGCAACATTAACTTGAACTTTGCCGACGGCGTGCGCGCATTGCTACGGCAGGATCCTGACATCATTATGGTTGGTGAGATCAGGGATCTCGAGACAGCAGAAATGGCCATTCAGGCAGCGCTCACCGGCCACCTGGTGATCTCGACGCTACACACCAACGATGCCCCTTCGGCAATTACCCGACTGCTTGAACTTGGCGTGGCACCTTATCTGATCAAGGCGACGGTGCTTGGCATTATGGCGCAGCGCCTGGTGCGAACGCTGTGTCCGGTGTGTAAGACCCGGGGTGATTCGGATGCCGAAGGGTGGAAGGTTGTGACTGCACCCTGGAAGATGAATATGCCAAAGCAGATGTACCACACTGTTGGTTGCCTCGAGTGTCGCGAAACAGGTTATATGGGGCGCGAGGGCATCTACGAGGTGCTGCCCATGTCCGATTCGATCAAGGCGCTGGTGACAGAAGCCACTGATATCGGCAAGATTCGTATGTCTGCAATGAAAGAGGGGATGAAGACGCTTCGGCTTAGCGGCGCGCTCAAAATTGCAGCAGGCAAAACGACTATTGATGAAGTAATACGCGTGGCGCCATTCTCAGGCATGGAATAATGTTGCCCGGCATCGACAGTCTGCGTCCAACCATCGACGCTGAGATAGCGGACCTGATTCCGGATCTTGAACCTACCCTGCACCAGCAACTTGTTCACGTTTCCCTGGTTAGCGAATACTTTTACAAGCACCTGCACCGTGATCCCACAGAAATGCGGTCGCTGCTGGGCTCGTTTGCAGCGCCACGGGAGAAAACGGACTATCTGGAAGTACTCGCAGGAGCAAATATAGATGGTCTGGACAGACTTCTCCGCCAGGTTCGGCGCCGGGAAATGTGCCGGATCATATTTCGTGACCTGACTCGCGCCGCGCCGCTTGAGGAAACAACAAAAGATCTTTCAAACCTGGCGGATGCCTGTATTGAGGCAGCGCTCGGCGTGCACTATCAATTCAACTGTGAGCGCTTTGGCGTTCCCATTGGCAAGAGTAGCGGTCAGCCGCAACAGATGGCTGTGTTGGCGTTGGGTAAGCTGGGTGCGGGGGAACTGAATCTGTCATCCGATATCGATCTGGTCTTTCTTTATGATGAGCCGGGAGAGGTCGTTGGCGGTAGCGGCAAGGAACTGACCAATCTTGAGTTTTTCATTCGCACGGCACGGGGCCTTATTGCATCGCTTGATCGTGTCGACCCGGATGGATTTGTTTTCCGGGTCGATATGCGGCTACGACCATTTGGTGATAGTGGCTCGCTGATCATGCATCGGGCTGCCATGGAAAAGTATTTCCTTGAACAGGGGCGTGACTGGGAACGTTATGCCTTTATCAAGGCCCGGTCATGTGCCGGTGATGTAGCACTGGGTGAAGCCTTTCTTGCTGCGCTGTCCCCTTTTGTATATCGCAGACACCTCGACTTTGGCGCAATAGATTCATTGCGGGAAATGAAGCGCCTTATTAACTACGAGGTGGACGTCAAGCAGTTGCAGGATGACCTCAAGCTGGGTCACGGTGGTATTCGCGAGGTCGAGTTTATTGCCCAGGCCTGCCAGATTGTGTGGGGCGGACAGGAAATTCATCTGCGCGAGCGCAGGCTGCTACGCGTCCTGTCCATGCTGGCAAGCGATGCCCTGCTGCCTGCAGATGACGTGCAAAAGCTTTTGGGTGCTTATCGGTTCCTGCGCAACAGCGAGCATGTCATTCAGGCAGAAGCCGACCAGCAGACTCAACGCCTCCCACGGGCACCGCTGTCCCGCGAGAGGCTCGCGCTGGGTATGGGATTTAAGGACATCGAGTCTTACCTGGACGCGTTGTCTGGATACCGCAATGCTGTACGGATGTGTTTTTCGAACCTGATGGGTTCCAACAGGGCAGACGGTGAAACGCCCATCGAAGGTAGCCAGTTCTGGTCGTCAGTCTGGCAGGATCCTGCATTAGCGCAATCTCTCAGCGGGATTGCAGCCTCAGGCTTTCAGAATCCGGAGACAGTGGCTCGCAGCCTTACGGCTTTCGCCGATGCACTGGGCAGGTCGGAGGTGCATGAGCTGGGCACGCAGCGAATTGATAGACTGATGCCAGTGCTGCTGGCGCTTGTTGCCGGGGAAGCCGACCCTGACACGACGCTCGCGCGGTTGTTGCCGCTCATCGAAACGACTGCGCGGCGCAGTACCTACATTGCGTACCTGCTTGAGAATGTCGACGCACTCAGGCGCACGGTGCATCTATGTGCGCTCAGCCCCTGGGTTGCAGAGCAGGTACAGACCTTCCCCATCTTGTTGTATGAACTTTCTGCTCGATCGACACATGATGCTGCGTTCGATCGTGAACGCCTGGCTGAGGAAATGCGCCAGCTTGTCCAGAATCTGGAGCCAGGTGATCTTGAAGCACAGATGGATTCTCTCAGACAGTTCAAGCATGGTGCTGTATTGAAAGTGGCGGTGTTTGAGCTGCTCGATCTGCAGCCGCTGATGAAGGCATCGGACGCACTGACAAATATTGCCGAGTTGGTGCTGAATCGTGCGTTTGAGCTTGCGTGGGCTTACCTTGTGGAGCGACATGGCAGCCCCTGCAGCAGCGATGGCATCGACTTCGGTGAATCTTTTGCCATTGTTGCCTATGGAAAACTGGGAGGGATTGAGCTTGGCTATGGGTCCGATCTTGATCTTGTTTTCCTGCACGATGCAGACATTCGCGGACGCACTAACGGCGATCGGGAGATCGAGAACAGTGTGTTCTACTCGCGCCTCGGCCAACGAATAGTCCACATCCTGACCAGCTATACGCACCTGGGCGTGCTCTACGAGGTTGACCTGCGCCTTCGGCCGGATGGCAACAAGGGACCGCTTGTCTCAACCTTTAGTGCTTATGAGCGGTATCTGAATGAAGAGGCCTGGACCTGGGAACACCAGGCGTTGGTTCGCGCGCGGTTTGTGGCAGGTAATCCGGCGTTGCGGTCCAGGTTTGCCGAAATCAGACACCGCGTGCTTGCCCGGGCGCGTGACCGAAACCAGTTGCTCGAAGACGTATTGATGATGCGAGAGAAGATGCGAGCGCATCTGGACAAGAGTGAGTCGGTGCCGGCCACCGAGGCGGAAGGTAACCAGGTGCTCCTGTCCGGGTTTGACCTGAAGCAAGGGGCTGGAGCGATTGTCGATATTGAGTTTATGGTGCAGTTTGCGGTGCTGGAGAAGTCAGTTGAGTTTCCGGAGTTGACGCAGTGGACCGATAAAATGCGTATCCTCGATAATCTTGCAGAACTCGAGGTCTTCAGGCTCGAGGATGTAAAAGTGCTGCAGGAAGCCTATCTCCTCTATCGTGCAGCGGTGCATTATCGCTGGCTGGGCGGTGAACCTAAATCCGCAGACCAGCTCAATGCGTCACGCGCCAGGGTGGTTGAAATCTGGCAGCGCTACATGTCTGTCGCCGGACTGCCGCCGTAAAATATACTGTGGGTCCGTCCGGGATCTGGATTGTCGCTGGCCTGGCGCAAAGCCGTAACCTGGGTTTGGTAACACATCAGTTTCCGGGCCTTTTTGCGCCGGTGCTGGTGTAGAATACGGGCCGTTTTACAAAATCCTACAGAATCAACGGGAAGTAGTAATG
>CAYGNA010000169.1:0-8190 GCA_964351065.1 uncultured Pseudomonadales bacterium | reverse complement strand
GTCCTGGTGTCATGGACCCAAAAGGCAGATGTTTTTATCGCACCCCAGCGGGTGTGTTTGCGCTGACACCGCCAATCAACGGAGAACCGGCAACGCACGGCAACGGCAGCACCATTGGCTTTTTGGCAGAAAGCCCCGAGGCCGCTGACGCCTGGCACGCCGCCGGAATCGCCAATGGCGGTACCACCTGCGAAGACCCACCCGGCGAACGCGGCGGCGTCATGTACCTTGCGTACCTGCGTGATCCCTCAAACAACAAGATCTGCGCACTGCACCGCCTCTAGTCCGCTACTTCCTCAAAGATAACATCGCGTGCCACGAGCCTGTTGTAACGCAGGCTCATGGTACCGGCATCCATCAGGCAAACACTAAAAGCACGGCGGCTTTGGTCTGAATGGTTTACATCGCTCGCGTGCAGCATCCAGTTGTGTAGCAGCACGACCTCACCCGCTGCCAGTACAAGCGGAATTCTTCTCGGATCATTATCAAATCTGCGCGCCATCTCTGGCGTGAGAAACCCGCTCGGGTGTTTTGGGTTAAGAATTTCATGATGCGTACCAGGAATAATCGTAACGCAGCCATTGGTTTCATCCGCCGGGTCCAGTGCTGTGTAGATGGTGATGAGCGGATCCCGGTCCAGGGCACGCCAGCGGTCCTGATGCAGCGGCAGCATGGTTCCCTGACGTGCAGGTTTGTTCATGAACATCGCCCTGAAAACCCCAATGGCGATGTTGCCATAGATACGACGGGCGATTTCTTCAAACAGCGGCAGTTGTATGTAAGCCCGAAACAGGGGGTCGTCTTCAAGCTGTTCGATCTTGCGATAGGCGAGCGTACTGCCTTTGAAGCCTTTGGTCTGCGCACCCGCCGACTCATAAGCACCATCGCTTGAGTCCAGCTGCATCAGCATTCGGTCATAATCGACGTCGGCACGACCCAGCATAATTTCATCAATGCGCTGCTGCATGGCCGCAAGTTGGGCATTATCTGCCACCTGGCCAAGCCGTAAAAAACCCTGGGCCTCAAAAGAGGCCCAGTCTGCGTCGCCAGGCATCAGACCGAAGTGGTGCTGGTGCCAACCGCGATATTGATGGTGCCCAATGTGGACAGATTGCCGTTAGCGTCTTTGAAGCGATAGTAAATTACATCGTCATAGATCAGGTTTTCCGGCGAATAGGTGATCTCTCCGGTAGCAGGATTAATGGTGTAACTACCGCCATTTGGATCGAGTTCGATAATGATAGAACCCGGGTCAATGGACGAATCGCCAGCAATGTCGTTTGCGAGTATGTCAATCACGATAGGCACGCCTGGTGTCGCCATAACGTTGTCATCGACAGCAAAGCCGGGATTGCCGTTAAAAGGCATGGACTCCATTACGCCCGGTACATGATCTCGCACCTGGAGCGGGTCATCACAGGCGCAGTCATTAATCAGGATACGGGACATCACCTGCAGTTGATTGCGCTCTTCGCCGTACCGGAGAACGGTCTCCGGCAAGGTGTCGTACAGCGTGTTAATGCCACCGGCAAGTGTGCCGGTTATTACCTGGCTGTTGACCAATGAGGCACAGTGGCTGACCGTTGGCGCTCTGCTGCCAGGATAGCGCTGCCCAAAATTCACAGTGAGCACTACCTGAAGATCATCAACGCCGGAGAGATCCCAGCAGATGCCAGCGCCAACAACGTTGATACTCGCAATGCCGGTCGCCGGATCTACAGACTCAACTTCCAACTGCCCCGTGCCATCCGGACGCAGGATTCGCCACGTTCGCTGGTAGTAGACGGTGTCATCCTCGAGCAGCACCGGGGTGTACCAGAGATGCATGGCGGGCAGGCCCAAGTCATCAAAATCCAGATTATCCCGGTACATGAAGAAGGCAGACGCTCGGGTGGAGCCATCCACGTAGTGGTAAAGGGTAGTGGCAAGATCTCCTGCCACGCCTTCCTCGAGATGGAAGTACTCGCCCGACTCACCGTCTGCAAAATCAACCACCAGGTGTCCGTCGTCCTCAATGTACCAGGTAAACGCCTGGTTCTTGAATCGGGCGAATCCGGTACCGGCCGCATCAAACGTCAGTTCATCCAGCGCCGTCTCTGGTTGAGCATCCAGCCTTGGGTTGTTGGTTGATACATTTGTCTTCAGCAGACGAGTTTCTCCGTCAATGATGACAAAGGGTAACTGCGCCCCACTTGAGAAAACGCGCGAGGAATATGTTTCAGCAGATGGCTCTTCGGAGACCAGTACGCTATCTGTCACATTAAAGGTTGTCTTCGTTTCGTCTGTCGTCACGTCGACGAGATCAACGCCTGCGCCATTTTCCAGCAACAGCAGGTCGGCGGAATTGGTCACCCAGGTTTCGGTCACTACTTCATCAATTGTGTCACCGTCAACATCAAACGTACGTTCCTCAACGAAGGGCAGTGAGCCGCCATACGGCGTAAAATCAAAAGAGAGCGTGGTCTCGTTTGACGTCCAGTCCAGGCTCTGGGTGCCATCTACTGAAGTCACAACTCCAGTACCGTTAGGCTCAAGAATGATAATTTCGCCCGTGTCCAGTAGCTCAGAATAGAAAGCCAGCGGGTCTCGCTCCTGAAGAAAAAGGTCATCAACCAGGGCAAACGCGGTCGGGATCAATGGCTCAATCCCGACAAATACCTCAACTGTGCCGCTTTGCTCCAGATTGTCGACGACCTCAAGCTGGAAGATCAGCTCTTCGCTGTCTGTCACGTTGACAAACGACGGCGCCATAAATGTGACAGTGGGTGAAGCAGGATCACTCAGCGTTACTGTAGTGCCGCTAATCTGCGTCCATCCGAATGACACAATTTCACTGTCATCAAAACTGCCGGAACCATCCAGCGTTACCATATCGCCCTGTTCTGCGCTTATGTCGGTATCGACAACTACTACAGGTACGCCAGGATCAACTGTTATCAATATGGTACCGAGGCTCGAGAGATTGCCATTGGCGTCCTTGAAACGATAGTAAATGACATCGGCTTCTGCGCCCAGGTCTGAGGTATAGGTGAGATCGCCAGTTACCGGGTCAACTATAACTGAACCGTTTGTGGGCTCCAGTTCAATGACGATTGCCGCAGGGTCGATCGCAAAGTCGCCATCAATATCATTTGACAGTATATCGATGACGGTTGGGACACCCTGGAAAACCTCAACATTGTCATTGACTGCAAAACCGGGGTTACCGTCAAAGGGAACAAATTCGAACAGCACCGGGAAATGACCGTCAACTTCAATCGGGTCGTCGCAGTCACAATCTGTATTCAGGAGGTTGCGGGCCACCATCTGCAGTTGTTCTACCTCTTCGCCATACCTTGATACCGTTTCTGGCAGCGCGTCATAGAGATTGTAAATGCGACCAAACTCAACGTCGAAATTCGACAAACCATCACAGGTTGATGGATCCGGCGTCCGGCTACCAGGGTAACGTTGGCCGAGTGACGCCGTTCGCTTGAAGTAAAGGTCGTCGCCCCCGTCCAGGCTCCAGCAGATGCCTCGACTGCTTGAGCCGATTGTCACTTCCCCGGTCGCCGGGTCAATTGACTCAAATTCGCCCTGGCCGGTACCATCCGGTCGTGCACTACGCCAGGCACGTTCATAGAAGACAGAGCCATCGTCCAGTTGAACTGGATTGTATTGGATGTAGATGCCTGGCACTGTGGCCACGCTGAAATCCAGATTATCCCGATACATCAGGTTTGCAAAAGAACGCGTTGTACCATCGTTGTAGTGGTACAACGATGTGATGAAACTACCTGCGCGGGTCTCCTTTCGATGGTAGAAGTCAGCTTCCTCTCCATCATGAAAAACCACATTCAACTGGCCCTCAGCCTCAACAGACCACTTGAAAGACTGGTCCTTGAAACGCGCAAAACCAGTACCAGCCGCATCAAAAGTCAACTCGTCGACAACGGCCTCAGGCGCGTTCCGGAGTCGCGAATTGTTGGTCGATACATTCGACAGCAACGAGCGTGTTTCACCGTCACTGATCACAAACGGGATCTGGAGTGCAGCGTCATACAAACGACTATTAAACTGATCTATCTCGACTTCATCGGAGATCAGGACACTATCGGTCACATTGAAGAGCGTAATCCGGTCATGCACCCTGATATCTACGAGGTCAATGCCAGGGCCATTTTCAAGCAATGTAATCTCGACCAGTTCGGTAGTCAGCGTCTCGAGTAACTCCTCCTCCAAGCCATCACCGTTCAGGTCCTGATATTGCAAGGTTTCTGTTGGTATAAAACCGCCATAAGGCTCAAAGTCCAGGGTCAGCAGATCGCCTGAAACCATCCAGTTGAAACTCCCACTTCCATCCGGCGCTATCAGGGTTCCGGTTCCATCCGGATTGAGTGTCACGGAATCACCTGTGTCGCCAAGAACGTCCTGGAAAAAGGCCAGTGGATCACGTTGCTCAATCGGCAAATCGTCGACAAGCACCAGATCGGTCGTTAGTCGTGCATTAACTTCCACAACAACTTCGGTTGTCGCCGTCTGTCCGACGTCATCCGTTACCACAAGCTCAAACACCAGCGTTTCTGCATCAGTCAGGTTGGCCAGCGTCGGCGCTGTAAAGGTTGGTGCAGAAGATGTTGAATCGCTGAGTGTGACTCCAATGCCACCAATTGGGGTCCACTGATAGCTCACGATGGCACTGTTGTCAGTGCTCCCAGTCGCATCCAGCGTGACGACTTCACCCTGTTCTACGTCCTGATCCACTGTCAGCGCAACGGGCGGACTAACAGCAATGTCAACCTGGACGTAAGCACTCAGGTTACCTGCAACGTCCCGGACGCGATAGAAGAAGACGCCGGGGTGCCCTGTGGCATCAGGCGTAAAGGTAATGATGCCAGTTGCGGTATCGACGCTGGTGGCGCCTCCCTCAGGCGTCCCCACAACTTCGATGGATGCCAGGTTGATATCAGTTTCAGTCAGGTCATTCGCGAGCACTTCAATTTGTACAGGTATCCCCACTGTGGTCGTTTCGAAATCAGGAAAAAGCAGCGGCGGCGAATCGTTAAAGCTTTCTGTTTTCTCGAGGATCCGTGGTATGTAATCCGTGATCGGCAGGCTGCATTCTGCGTCACTCGATGATGTACAGTCATTGTCACGTTGTCGTATGACCGTTTTGAAAATATTGCCGTCGCCTTCTATGTTGAAAAGGAACTGTTCGCGCCGGAACCGGACGTCGTCAGTTACGAGTTCATCACAATAGCTGGTCGTCGGCTGAACGCTCCCCGGAAAAATCTGATCGCTACTCCAACTACGCTCGAAAACGAGTTCATCATTCTCTACAAACCAGCAGATACCGAGTTGACTTGTCGTCGGTGTCCTTTCGCCTGTGACCAGGTCAATATAATCAAACTCGAGCAAACCCGTTCCGTCGGGGTGGAGACGATAGTTGACGTCATCAATGACCCTGTTACCGTCTTCCAGTTCGCTTGAACCGCGGGCAAGGTAAACACCCGGCAGTGTCGCTGGATCCCAGACATGGTCTGGGTTGTTGACAAACGACAGTTCACTGCCCACCCGGGTCGTGCCATCGGCATAGATGTATTCTGCGGCGACCACATCCCCACTGGGACGCGTATTCAGCAGGTAGTAATGACCAACGTCACCTCCCTCAAACAGGACTCGCAGATGACCGTCAGTTTCTACGGACCAGGTAAATGACTCCCCTTTCTCAGCTGCACTGCCCGCACCTTCGGCACCAAATGTCAGACGATCCAGCACTAATGCAGGAGCATCTGCCAACGTGGGCACAGCCGATGAAACATTTGTCAGCAATGATCGCGCCTTTCCCATAGTAATGGGAAACGGTTCTCGCACGGATGCCAGATCATAGGCGACAATCGGATCGGTGCTATCAATCGTCTCTGTTTGCGCAGGCGTCTCAGCCGTCAGGTTAATCGTGGTCCTTGTGCCATTCTCCTGAATAGTCAACAGGTCACGTGCTTCATTGTCATCAGTTACAGTCAGCACAAAAGAATTGATGGTTTCCGTGATGCGCAGTTCGTCCTGACGGCCTTCGGCATCCTGCTGGGCGAATGCTGTGTACTCGTCAATGACGTAGCCTTCTACCCGGGAAAAGTCGATCGTCGCAACCAGTCCTGCTGCACTCCAGTCAAAAGCTGTGGTGCCGTCCTGATCCACCAGGGAACCAGTCCCATCAACATTAAAAGTAAGCAGGCCACCACCAGGATCAAGATCACGACCAAACTGGAAGGGCACAGCCAGTTCATCTACGACAAACACCCGGCGCGGTAACGCGGGCGTGCCCACCACAGTGATGCTATCTGAGCCGGTGGCACCGCTGCCATCTGAAACGGTCAATTCAAAGGTCAGTGTCGATGTGTCGAGAATGGCGGCTGGCAATACAAAATTTGTCGTGACCGAATTTGCACCAGTCAGTTCAACAGTTGGCCCACCGGTTTGTACCCACTGATAGGCTGTGATGCCGCCGTCAAGGTCAACGCTGGCAGCGCCGCTGAGTTGAACAGGGGAGCCCTGTGGATGTGACTGGTCTTCGCCCGCTTGTGCAAACGGCGCTATGTTGTTTAATACACCCGGATTGATCACGGGGAGCGCTGTGTCTTCGAAGCTCACAAAGTTGTTGTTGCGAAACCGGTTGAGTTCAAGATCGAAGTCGACGTTATCCGGTAGATTGGTAACGCTATCACCAATGTAAACCTCAACCCGTTCGTTAAAACGCCTGCCGTCGATCCGACCATCGGTCAGGTCCTGTACCACCGCGCGAATCACCTCAAAATCCGGTGCGGCCAGCCCCAGTTGTATCGAAACATTGTTGATCACGTTGGCGATGCCGCCGAGCAGCAGAGCGTACTGTTTTTGGGCAGTCGTGGCAGATGTGGCAGGACTCAGGGGATCAGCCGGGATCGTCGAAAAGACATCAAACCCGACTTCAGCTGAAAGCAGTGCCCGCAAACTGTTCAAGCGAGCATCGAAGTCTCCACTCACTGAGCCTTCGAGCCTGGCACGCTCGACCAATGCGTCGGTGTAGGGCGTGATTGCAACTGTTGTTTGACCTGCCGCGATGACAGACCAGAGGCCCTCACCCTCGCCCAGGAGAATACGGCGTTTGAGTTCTGGATTTGTCTCCTGATCAGACTCGTCAACAAACGAGCCGCCGGACGTCTCAACAAAGTAACTGCTGCTGCCTGCAGTAGGCAGCGTCACCGAAAAGTTGCCCGTCGAATCCGTGGTGGCAGTCACCACCGGTTCGCTGGCGGGAAACCCGAACGCGTCCAGTTCGTAGAGGGATACAGTCGCCCCTGCTATCGGACCCTTGGACGCGGCGCCGGTCACGACAGTGCCACCTGTGGATACCGGTGCCGGCGAGGTCACGCTACCGCCAGTTGCGCCACTGTCAGCCGCCCCTCCGCCGCCTCCACATCCAGACAGAAGCAGGCCCACTGCGATAAGGCTGGCCAGATGACCTGCGGCACGTTTGCAATAAATCATATGTTTAATCCCAAAATTTGTTTCCACGGGCATCAGTCTAGTATCGAAGTAACATTGTTGCGCACGTTAAACACTGCTGCGCCATTGACTGTTGTTGCACCGTTAACCAACTGATAATTCAGGCCTGCACCCGTGGGTGGTGCAGCACCAAGCCCACTGAAGAAACCACCAAAAGAACCACTTCCACCTGAAGCACCGTTTACAGTTATCTCACTGTAGCTGCCAGAGAACAGATTGGCGGTGATGGAACCACTGCCGCTGGCTTGCCAGTTCTGGTCATTGACCCCCAACTGCACAACGCTCGATACAGTGGCATTGGTAAAATCAGCGGACAGGCTGGCTGACCCCAGAATTCCCCTGTTACCCGCGTTATCGGTGGGATCGGTATTACCAACAAGTACATAGCTGGCGGAACCGGTTATTGCCTGCACGGGCAGGTCTTCAATCGGGCCCTCGACAAAGTGCAGACTGCTTTGCTCAAGACTCAGATTGCTGGCACCAGTGGTATCTGTACGAATTGCGACACCCTGGCTCCAACGCCCCCACCGAATCGACGAGATCGAATCAAAGCCGGCATTGAGCACATCAGCCGTACCAATAGAAAATGCTGCGCCATCTTCACCAGCACTCACAAAAGCCGTTGGTCGATCACTTGCGTCAGCCACTCTGGCGTTGTCATCACTG
>CAYGNA010000168.1:0-8211 GCA_964351065.1 uncultured Pseudomonadales bacterium | reverse complement strand
GCGCAAGCATTATCACGAGACTGACCGGGCCGCCCAGGCTGATGATCAGGTCAATATTGATTTTGAAGGTTTTATTGATGGTGAAGCGTTTGACGGTGGCAAAGCTGAGGGCGCAGATCTGGTTCTTGGCAGCGGTCAGATGATTGAAGGTTTTGAAGATGGCCTGCTTGGTTTGTCGAAGGGCGATGAGAAAGATCTTGAGGTGACTTTCCCCGAGCAGTACCAGTCAGCTGATCTGGCGGGAAAGCCGGCCGTCTTCAAGATTGTCGTAAATAGCGTAAACGAGCCACACCAGCCAGAACTCAATGATGATTTCTTCAAGGAGTTTGGCGTAGAAGAGGGTGGACTTGAGGCATTTCGTGCCGAGGTCAAATCCAACATGACCAAAGAGCTGGAGGCGGCAATCAATAATAAGGTGCGCGCGCAGGTCATGGACGGTCTGATAGCAAGCAACAGTGTGGAACTGCCCCAGGCGCTTGTAGATCAGGAAATTGATCGTATGCGGCGTGAGGCCGTGCAGCAGTTTGGTGGTGGCAATAACAACATTGATCCATCAATGTTGCCTGCTGAAATGTTCTCTGAACAGGCCAATCGCCGCGTCACCCTGGGTTTGATCGTAAATGCCATTGTCGAGCAGCACAATATCAAACTCGACGACGAACGGGTCAGGACCCGAATCGAGTCCATGGCCAGTTCTTATGAAGATCCTGCCCAGGTGGTCCAGTATTATTATGGCAACGAACAATACCTTGGTCAGATTCAAAATCTGGTGCTTGAAGAGCAAGTTGTAGACTGCATTCTTTCTTCAGCCCAGGTCAGTGACAAGGCCCTGAACTACGAAGAGGCGATCAAGCCTGCTGCACCTGCCCCAGCAGGGGGCGAGGAAGACGGTAGCGAGGACTAGGTCAGTGGCAGCGAGGTCCCGGCGGTTTTGCCAGGGGCCTTTCTGCTCTGCCGGTTGCCAAGCCAGACGTACGGGTGGTTTTTGTCGTGTTCAGGCATTGAAGTTTTGTCCAAATGACGCGATATTAGAGTCTCATGGCGCAATATCGCGCCGCACCAATTGCATTTAATCCCGCGATCACCGAAAGGAATTGCCATGTCAGACTTTATTCGAGACCCACTCCGCCAGCCAACGCAAGCGCTTGGGCTTATTCCGATGGTGTTGGAACAGACAGCGCGAGGTGAGCGATCCTATGACATCTACTCGAGGCTGCTGAAGGAACGGATTATTTTTATCGTTGGCCCAATAGACGACAATGTCGCCAATCTCGTTGTTGCCCAGTTGTTGTATGCGGAGTCTGAAAATGCCGACAAGGACGTACAGCTTTATATCAATTCACCAGGTGGTTCGGTAACCGCGGGCCTGGCGATTTATGACACCATGCAGTTCATCAACTGTGATGTGAGCACCATGTGTATTGGCCAGGCCGCGAGTATGGGTGCGTTTTTACTGGCCGGTGGGGCCAAAGGTAAGCGTTACTGCCTGCCAAATTCGCGCGTCATGATTCACCAGCCAAGTGGTGGCTCGCAAGGACAAGCGTCCGATATTGAGATTCAGGCAAAAGAAATTCTGTACCTGCGCGAGCGAATGAACGAAATTCTTGGTCAGCACACTGGCAAGACGCCGGAGCAGATTGCAAAAGACACCGAACGAGACCATTTCATGACGCCGCACCAGGCGCTTGAATATGGCATGATTGACCGGGTACAGGAGCCTCGTTCCCCGTTGTCATCGGTGGTTAACAGTTGATCTGTTCACACCGTTCAAATCGACGGTGTGTTTGGTTACTATTTACGAGCCTAGGGAAGTTCAATGTAATGGCTTGCACCTTCCCTTAAAATGTAGTTTTGAAAGATGAGGTGTTGGAATGTCCGACGATCATGACGGGAACAGCGGGGACGGCAAGCTTCTCCACTGCAATTTCTGCGGCAAGAGCCAGCACGAAGTCAGGAAACTGATTGCCGGACCTTCCGTGTATGTCTGTGACGAGTGTGTTGAACTCTGCAATGACATTATTCGTGAAGAACTGCAGGAGACCGGTGATGAGGGTGAGAAGCGCAAGCTTCCAACCCCCCAGGAAATCAAGGAAATTTTGGACGAGTACGTAATCGGCCAGAACCACGCCAAGAAGGTGCTCTCGGTTGCGGTTTACAACCATTACAAGAGGCTCAATTACACCGGCAAGAAAGACGACGTTGAACTGCAGAAGAGTAATATTCTGCTGGTTGGCCCCACCGGTGTTGGCAAGACCCTGTTGGCAGAAACCCTTGCCAGGTTGCTCGACGTACCGTTCACAATTGCTGATGCGACCACGCTGACGGAAGCGGGTTACGTGGGTGAAGATGTCGAGAACATTATCCAGAAATTGCTGCAGAAGTGTGACTATGATGTGGACAAGGCTCAGGTTGGCATTGTGTACATCGATGAAATCGACAAGATTTCACGGAAGTCAGACAATCCTTCAATAACGCGTGACGTATCAGGTGAAGGCGTGCAACAGGCACTGCTCAAGCTAATCGAAGGCACTATAGCCTCGGTACCACCCCAGGGCGGTCGGAAACATCCCCAACAGGAGTTTCTGCAGGTTGATACGTCAAACATCCTCTTTATTTGCGGTGGTGCATTTGCAGGTCTCGATAAAGTGATCATGGATCGATCTTCGAAAAGCGGCATTGGTTTTGGCGCGAGCGTTGAAACCGAGGCAAGCAAGAAGAATCTTGGCGATACCCTTCGCTCTGTAGAGCCTGAAGACCTGGTGCGCTACGGTCTGATTCCTGAGTTTGTCGGCCGACTGCCGGTTATTGCGACGCTTGATGAACTGGATACTGATGCCCTTGTCAGAATCCTTCGCGAGCCAAAGAACGCATACACCAAGCAATACGCAAAGCTCTTCGAGATGGAGGACGTGGAACTGGATTTCCGCGAGGACGCTCTGGTGGCTATTGCGAAGAAGGCCATGGAACGAAAAACCGGTGCACGTGGCCTCCGGTCGATCCTGGAGTCTGTGCTCAACGAAGTTATGTACAAGATTCCCTCAGAAACTGACGTTTCCAAGGTTGTGATTGACGAAAGCGTTATCAACGGGGCGTCTGAGCCCATGTTGATCTACGAAAATCACGACAAGCAGAAAGTGCTGCCAGAATAGTCCGACTGGTCGTTGGGCAGATATTTTCAGAAATAAGACGAACGAGGGGCCGCTGGCCCCTTTTTCTTTGTAAGATTGACCTCATTAAAGAGAATTACAGTTTCCTACATGTTGTTTACACTTTTGGGCTTCATTAATCCTGGAAGTGGGCGACATAGTAATGAATGCCTGACTGACAGGAGCAAAGATGCCCTCGATCAAGAATGTCCCGATAGTCACACTGCGCGATATGGTTGTGTACCCGCACGGAGTACAACCACTCTTTATTGGCACACCAAGGTCGATTCTTGCGCTTGATCATGCGCAGGAGAACGACAAAGAGAAAAAGGTGCTGCTGGTTGCGAAACTGGACCCGGAGAATGAGACCCCCGGGCCCGATGAGTTGTACAGATTTGGTACTGTGGCAACAATCCTGCAGCTCATACGGTTACCGGACAAGACGGTCAAGATTCTGGTAGAGGGGAGCAGTCGCGCGGAAATTCATAATATTACAGACAATGGCGACTTTTTTGTTGGTGACGTCGAAACCCTGGAAGAAGATGTCCTCGGCGCGGCAGAAGCAGAATCAATGACCCGGTCTCTGATGAGTGCATTTGAGCAGTATGTTCAGCTCAGCAAGAAAGTCCCACCCGAAGTAATGACCTCACTTTCAAGCATAGACGACCCCTCACGGCTGATTGATACAATCGCCGCCCAACTCAGCCTGAAGCTCGAAGAAAAGCAGAAGATTCTCGAAATGACGTCGCTGAACGAGCGTATTGAGCACATGATGCAGTTGCTGGAAGGGGAAATTGATCTCTTCAATGTGGAAAAGCGCATCCGTGGTCGCGTCAAGAAGCAAATGGAGAAGAGCCAGCGCGAGTATTACCTGAATGAGCAGATGAAGGCGATCCAGAAAGAACTCGGTGACATGGATGATGTGCCGAATGAAATTGAAGAGATGCAGGCCCGTCTTGAAAAGGCTGGTATGCCAAAAGAAGCAAAAGACAAGACCAGGTCTGAGCTGAACAAGTTGAAGATGATGTCCCCGATGTCAGCGGAAGCAACGGTAGTGAGGAGTTATATCGACTGGATGCTGGGCCTTCCTTGGAAGAAGCGATCCAGTGTTTCCAATGACATTAAGGCAGCAGAAGCAGTGCTCGAGGCCGATCACTATGGCCTGGAAGAGGTGAAGGATCGAATACTCGAGTATCTTGCGGTGCAAAAACGCGTCAAAAAGATCAAGGGTCCTGTACTTTGTCTGGTGGGACCACCTGGCGTCGGCAAGACCTCGCTGGGGGAATCCATTGCCCGTGCGACTAACCGCAAATTTGTCAGGATGGCGCTTGGCGGTGTGCGCGATGAAGCGGAGATTCGCGGTCACAGACGTACTTACATCGGCTCGATGCCAGGCAAGATAGTGCAGAAGATAACCAAGGCCGGTGTCAAGAACCCGCTCTTTCTGCTTGATGAAATCGACAAAATGGGTCAGGACCACAGGGGCGATCCTGCATCAGCCTTGCTTGAGGTACTGGACCCGGAGCAGAACAACACGTTCAACGATCACTACCTTGAGGTGGATTACGACCTGTCCGAGGTTATGTTTATCTGCACAAGCAACTCTATGAACATTCCGGCACCGCTACTGGATCGAATGGAGATCATCCGAATTCCAGGCTACACGGAAGAAGAAAAGCTGAATATTGCAACCCGTTACTTGATTCCCAAACAAATCACTAATAATGGCGTGAAGGATTCGGAACTCGCGTTTGATGATGATGCGGTCCGTGACCTGGTTCGTTACTATACGCGCGAAGCCGGCGTGCGGGGACTGGAGCGGGAAATCGCGAAAGTCTGTCGCAAGGTGGTGAAAGAGCAGTCACTGGATGCCCGGCCAGACAAGGTTATTGTTTCTGGCGAGAATCTCGAAGACTATTCAGGTGTTCACAAGTTTAATTTCGGGCGTGCTGACGAGCAGGATCAGATCGGCCAGGTCAAAGGACTTGCGGTTACCAGCGTTGGTGGTGAACTTCTCTCTATCGAAGCAGTTGCGGTACCAGGTAAGGGGCGGACTACCAAAACAGGTTCACTCGGGGATGTGATGCAGGAGTCAATTCAAGCTGCCCTAACTGTTGTACGAAGTCGCGCGGCAGTTCTTGGCATCGCCCGTGATTTCCATGAGAAATATGACCTGCATGTGCACATGCCTGAAGGTGCCACGCCAAAAGATGGCCCAAGTGCTGGCATTGCTCTGTGTACGGCGCTTGTTTCTGTGCTGACAGGTATACCCGCCAGGGCAGATGTTGCTATGACCGGAGAGATTACCCTGAGGGGTCAGGTGTTGCCGATCGGTGGTTTGAAAGAAAAGCTGCTGGCAGCGCATCGTGGAGACATTAAAACTGTTATCATCCCCGATGAAAATCAGCGTGACCTGAAAGAAATTCCCGAGAATATCAAGGCGGATCTGGTTATCAAGCCCGTTAAGTGGATTGATGAAGTGCTGGAAATTGCGCTTCAACGGATGCCTGAACCGCTTGATGAAGAACCGCCTGTGGAGAAGGAAAAGGCCGCTGAAAACGACCAGGAAGTGAGAATAAACGCACACTAGGACAATTGCCTTGACAGCCTTTTTCCCCAGTTGGTATAAGGTTGCAAGAGGGCATGGGGTAGACCACAAGGGACTGTGGGCACGAACTTGACGAAATAACATTAATGACCATTAAAGGGGTTTAGAGTGAACAAACAAGAACTGATAGAGAATATTGCTGCGTCTGCCGACATTACTAAGGCGGCAGCAGGTCGGGCGCTGGATTCGATGATCAACTCCGTTACTGATTCACTGAAGAAAGGCGAATCTGTTGTGCTGGTCGGTTTTGGCACATTTACTGTCCGCGAGCGCGCAGCCCGTACTGGCCGTAATCCACAAACTGGCCAGGAGATTCAGATTTCAGCGGCAAAGGTACCTGCCTTTAAAGCAGGCAAGGCGCTTAAAGACGCGGTAAACTAGGCAACAACACTTCTTTTGCGACCGGGATACTGTAACTCTCCCGGTTTAGCAAAAAAAATGTAAAATGGCGCACCCGGTATGCGCCATTTTTTTTGGTGCCAATCAACTAGTTGAGGAATTTCAATGTCGATTCAATCGCTTCGGGATCGCTCCGAAGGCGTAATCTCAAAAATTATCATTGGGCTTATCGTGGTTGTTTTTGGCCTTTTTGGTTTTGGCCAGATTTCGACCTACCTCGCACCGGTTCCGAAGGTGGCCGAGGTGAATGGCGATGACATCACACTGCAGGAAATGGAAATTGCGGTCGAGCGCAATCGGCGGTTGATGATGGCCCAAAATCAGACCGTCGATGAAGACGAGCTTCGTACCCAGGTATTGCAAAACCTGATTGCACGAAAGTTGCTGCTGCAGGAAGCTGACCGGATTGGGCTTTACTTCAGTGAGCAGGACATTGATCTGGATATTGTTGCAACGTCAGCGTTTCAGTTGGATGGCGTGTTTAGTGCAGACCAGTTTCAACTGGTGATTGGCAGTGCTGGCTACACGCCTGTCACTTACAGGGCTGAAATGAAGACAGACAAAAAGCTGCAACAGCTTGCAACAGCAATTCAGGGGTCAGCGTTTCTGACCCGGGAAGACATTAGGAGATCCAGTGCCCTTGCCCAACAGACGCGTGATGTTGCCTATCTTCGAATTGATGTGGACAACCTCATCTCGGAAGTAGAGGTAACTTCAGCAGAAGTGGCGTCATATTATGCCGATCATCCAGCTGATTTTATGACTGAGGAGACGGTTAAGCTCTCTTATGTTGAGATCAAGCGAGATGATCTCGCGCAAAACGTGGATATTGATGAAGCTGCATTGCAGACCTTTTTTGAAGACACGCGTGCGCTTTATTCCGAGGAAGAGAATCGACGTGTTGCCCATATCCTGATTGAGGTAAATGACGAGGTGCAAGAAGCCGAGGCTAAAGCCAAAATTGATGCTATCTATCAACGTATCATGGACGGCGAAAACTTCGAAACACTGGCGCGGACTTTGTCAGAAGATCGGGGTTCTGCTGCGCAAGGCGGTGACCTTGGATTTACACCCCGGGGAACGTTTGTCGAACCATTTGAAGACGCAGCCTATGCACTCGAGTTGAATCAGCTGTCTTTGCCAGTACGGACCGAGTTTGGTTTTCACATCATCAAACTGTTGGGCCTCGAGGAAGCGCGCGTACCTGAGTTTGCGGAAGTGCGTGACAAGGTAGAGGCTGCGTTTCGGGAGGCAGAAGCCGAAAGTCGCTTTGTTGAGCAATCTTCTCAGCTTTCAGAGCTTGCATTTGAAGCAACAGATCTTAGTGGACCTGCGCAGGATCTTGGGCTTGAGCTCAAAACAACAGACTTTATTGGTCGCAATGAACTGGAAGGGATTGGCGCCGAGCCTGCTGTGGTAGAAGCAGCTTTCAGTCCTGATGTTTTGCTCGATGGCAACAACAGCCGCATTATTGAACTGACCCCGAATCATCATGTCGTCATCCATGTTGATGGCCATAGGGTTCAGGAAGTTCGAACCCTGGCTGATGTCACGGACGAAATTACCCAACTGCTCGCAGAAGAAAAGGCATCAGCGCTTGCCGAATCGCGCGCGCAGGAAATCGTTGGCATGCTGGAAGCAGGTTCTGTGACTCGCTTTGTGGCTGACAAGTTTGGGCTTGAATGGCAGGTAGTTGGTGATGCCGGCCGCAATCAAAACAGTATGGACCGAGAGATCAATACAGAAGTTTTTCGACTGCCACGCCCACCTGAAGGACAAAAGTCAGTGGGATATGCCATGTTGAGTGATGGTGACGCTGTTGTGATGACTGTCACGCGAATCACCGACAAACCCGATGATAGTAGCGATTTGTCTACCCTCGGCAGGATCCTGGCCAACCAGCAGGGCGCCTATGAATTCACGGAATTCCGCGAAAACCTCTCTAGCCTCGGTGATGTAGAAAGGACCAACTAGCGATTGGCTAATCCTGTGGGTCCGTTGGTCATTCTGACAGCGGACCCGCCTATCCCTGACACACCTGGCCAGCCCGCCTAACCA
>CAYGNA010000167.1:0-8216 GCA_964351065.1 uncultured Pseudomonadales bacterium | reverse complement strand
GGCACGCCCACCACACCACCAGCCACAGAGCGGCATGAACCCATGACTGGCAAACTAGCTGGCGGGCCTCGCGCTACCCGAACGGATGGTGTCAACGTCCACTACGTCGGCAAGCATCGCACGTGGCAGGTAGGCGAACGCACCAAAACAGAAGCCCTTCAGGGCAAACAGCACATAAAACTCGGTCACCTGACCATGTTCGAGCATAAACACACAAATGGACACTATGCTGACAAACACCATGGCACACGCCAGCGACTGGTGTTTTCCCCATTTGTGCGCGATCCAGTCCCAAAACGGAATAGCCGCCAAGCCTACACCAAAGTAGATTACATATAGCCTGCCAACCCGCTCGGCACCAATATAATCCTGCACAAAGAACAGTGACAGCGTGTTCCTGAAGTTCTCGCCGCCGGCAATCAGCAGTTCAATGACCAGAAGACGCATAAAGAGCTTGTTCTGATACATCCTCACCAGGCCGTCTTTCAGCGACACCTTTGGCGCGTTGAAGTCCGGCACTTCCGGCACGCGCCAGATTACCAGCATCGCGGTGACCGGCAGCAGGCTCACTACCACCCAACCAAAGTTGCCCAGGACAAAACTGGCTTCTGTACGGTGAAAAATCTCCTCTGAGATGAGGACAATGCCGGAAGCCACCATCAGGCCAATCAGTACAAATTTTTCGCGCGCCGACTGGATCATGGTGCGCGTATGGTATTCCGATGAAAGCTCTGCACCCCAGGCGGAATAAGGCAGGCCAAGCAGCGTCGTTGAGGCCCGAAGCAGAATAAAAAAGAACGCCAGGTAGTAGATAGTTGCGCCAGTTTCCGGGTTCAGCAGCATCCAGACGGCAAACGCATACACTGGTACGCCAATCGCAATCCAGGGTTTGCGCCTGCCCCAACGCGTTTTGACCCGGTCGCTGAGGAACCCCATGAGAGGGTCGCTCACGGCATCAAAAATGGCTGCGGCAAAAATGACTGCGCCAATCAGGCCAAGGCTGATACCAATTTCTGTGGAATAGAGCCTGGGAATCCAGACGCCAAGTGGATAAGACATAATCGCCAGCGGCAAGCTGATCGACCCGTAAATCCAAGCCATTGGCCGCGTGACTGTTGGTAGCTCCACACGGCCCGACCCCTGCGCGCGCGCAGGTACATCAACTTCAGACATCTTTCCCCCTGACTTCCTAAAACTGTCTCCCGGGGGTAAAGATAACAAAAAAAAGGGCAGTGTAACTGCCCTTATTCCTACCTGTGTTTTGGCGCCTCGCTCGCTCCGCGAGAAGCAGCGCTGTCAGGCAGCAACCTCAAGGTAGGGCATCATCTTTTGAAACGCCTTGGCCTCAATCTGCCGAATTCGCTCCATGGACACGCCGTACTTCTCTGAAAGTGCCTTGAGACCAGCCTTTTCGTCCATCAACCAGCGACTCTCCACGATATCCCGAGATCTCGGATCCAGTATCGACAGTGCTTCTGTCAAACCTGAAAACTGTCGAGCACTCTGTTCCTCCTCGTCGATAAGCAGCGCGGGATCTTCGGCTTCTCCCCGGGTCAGGTAAGAAGCAGGACCAAAAACGGAACCCTCGTCGTCATCGTCATTACCCGTGACTTCGAAGCTCTGGTCATAGTTGGCCAGGCGTGCCTCCATCTCCACGACTTCTTCGGGCTTGACGCCCAGATCCTCTGCGACTGCCGCAACTTCTGCACTGTTAAACCACCCAAGGCGATGCTTCTGGCTGCGGAGGTTGAAGAACAGCTTCCGCTGGGCTTTGGTCGTCGCCACTTTGACAATTTTCCAGTTCTTCAGGATGTATTCATGAATCTCGGCCTTGATCCAGTGCACGGCAAAAGATACGAGACGCACGCCATGACTTCGATCAAATTTCTTGACAGACTTCATCAGACCCACATTCCCCTGCTGAATGAGGTCTTCAAGCGGCAAGCCGTAACCCGAATAGCTGCGTGCTACATAGGCCACATATCGAAGGTGTGAGAGCACAATCTGGCGAGCCGCGTCGAGGTCATCCTCCTCGTGAAACTTGCGGAACAGGTCAATCTCCTCTTCTGCCGTCAGGATCGGAATTTGTGCGATGGCATCCAGGTACCCATTCAGGCTACCGGTACCGAGCGCCGGCAAGTGTTGCTGGGTTGTCATGGTAGTCATATCAGTTACCTCTTCCGTTAAAAGTACGCTTTTCCTGATGAATTAGAGTTCGCGCGCACATACTTGTTCCCTATGTTGGGGCGCCATCAGCGGATTCAAGAGGATTCGTGATCCAGGTCAAAAGAAACCGTGATGCACCGCTAACTCTTTGATTTCACGAATTTTTAGACCCAAAAGGTGCTGATTAGTTCGGGAGCGCCTGTTGTTTGCGCAGAATCTTGACGATGCGGCTGTAGATAATTTCTGTGATCGTCCAGGTGTTACCGCCGCTGGTATTAACCAGTTGCACCACCACCGTATCAATATCCTGATGATACCGCGCGATACTTGAGTAGCCCGGTAACAAACCCGTATGTTCGTACTCGTAAACAGACGAATAAATCGCCTGTTCGTCTTCATCAAACAAGGTGCCAGCGATCAACGCCCGCAGGAATACGCCCACGTCCTGCGCAGTCGCTACCATCGAGCCACCCGGATGAATATAGTCGCTAGTCTTGATATCAGGGCCATAGCCCACATCGTAGCCGCTCATCACATCGTCTAAATCGACTTCAGCCAGCAAGCTGTAAGTATGGTTCAACCCAAGCGGCACCAGGATTTCATCCCTGATGTATTGGTGATGGCTATATCCAAGCGTCCGGTCGAGGATTTGGCCAATCAACCAGTAATTGGTATTTGAATAGCGATAAGTTGTACCCGGCTCAAAGTCCGCTGGCTTATCCACCACCAACTCGAGCGGGCCCATGTTGTCCTTGTATAGATTCGTCCATGGGTAATCAGGGTGATCCGTGTAATTGGGAATGCCACTGCGGTGTTGCAACATCTGTCGCAACGTAATCGATTCTGCACGCGCAATTTTGCCGGCATATTCAGGCAAATAGTCAGCCAGCGTTTTGTCCAGCGACAAACGCCGAGCACTGACCAGCTTGGCAGTAGCCGCAGCGATGTATAACTTGCTGATACTGGCAATCTTGAACAGTGACTGCGGATCGGCCCGTACCTTTGCATCCCGGTTATTCCAGCCAGCAGCGTAGAGTTGCGGCGCTGCTCCCGCTTTATCGACATAAACAATAATGCCATCCAGTCCGTGATGTGCAGCCTCATCAACCTGTTGCGAAACGGTATCAGGCAAGGGTTCCAGCCACACCCAAATGATGTCCCAGGGAACAAAAACCACAGCACAAACTACGGCAACGATGGGCATGATTATTCTGAGAATTTGGACAGGAGTTTTCATTTTTTAATTCGTTTGTCCCTGTGTCGCTACCTGACGCGACTATTTTTGTCAGCTGGTTCAACCTGGCTGGGCTGAGACGCAACTCTGCTGTTGGCGAACTATTAAGGCAGGCCCAGCCATGATCTGGCATCGGCAATGTGATCGAACTGCACCCGCAACACAATTGTTCACTTACCCTACATCTGCCGAAACAAATGCGCATAAGTATCACTAACACGAAGTGTGTCCGCACACCCCTTTAAGGTCAGCGTAAAGCGCCCGCGGAAGTCGCGCCGCGCCACGTCGATATAGGCAAGGTTAACGAGGGTGCTGCGGTGCACTCGCCAGAAACGTTCCGGATTCAGCTCACTTTCCAGTTCCTTGATGGATTTGCGCACCAGGTGCTCGGCATCTAATGTGCGTACAGAGGTGTACTTGTGCTCCGCCCGGAAATAGAGCACATCGTCAATTGAAATAATCCGGGTTTCACCCAATTGTCCTACCCTGATCCAGTTCAGCCAGGTTGGTTTGGGCGCGGCCAGACGGGCGAGCAGCGCTTCCAGTTTGCTGGCGTCCGGCGCACGATACTCAGACTGCAGGCGGTCAATTGTTCGCTGCAGGCGCTGGTCATCAACCGGCTTTAACAGGTAGTCCACCGCCTCGTGTTCAAAGGCATCAACTGCGTACTGATCAAATGCCGTGACAAAGACAACCCGCGTCTTTCCTTTAATGCGCGCGGCAACCTCCATGCCGGACATGCCCGGCATACGAATATCGAGAAAGGCGACATCGGGTTCCAGTTCGTCTATGGCTGCCAGTGCTTCCCGGCCATTGCCCGCACGCGCGACAATCTCGAGACTGGGCCAGAGTTTATTCAGCCGGGTACACAGGTACTCAAGCAGCGTTTGTTCATCGTCGGCAACAATCGCGCGCATTGGCGAAGCGATCGGAGTCATGGCAGTTTCCTGGTCATGGCAGTTTCCTGGTCATGGCAGTTTCCTGTAAGGAACGGTAACAGTTACCCGCAGCCCCCTGGGCGATTCATCCGCCAGTTCAAGTTTCGCCGCACGGCCAAACATCAGGTACAGGCGTTCCCGCACGTTGGCAAGACCAAACCCTGTGCCTTGCGCACTCAGACCAAGGCCAGGCCCATCGTCGGCAATCACAATCGCAAGCTGCGTTTCAAATGGCTTAACCTCAAGCCGAATCGTGCCGCCCTCTTCCAGCGGTTCTATACCGTGCACCACCGCGTTTTCAACAAGTGGCTGCAGGATCAGTGGTGGCAGTTCAATTTCCGCAGCATCAGTATCGTTCAGAATCTCATAGCGCAACCGATCTCCCATCCGGATCTGCAGAATCGAGAGGTAATCATTAATGAGGTCCAGTTCGTCCTGCAAGGTGGTATGCGCGGAGCGACTACGCTGCAGCGAGGCACGCAGGAACTGGCTCAGCTTCGTCAACATCAGTTCCGCACGATGGGCATCGGTGCTGATCAGCGACAACACGTGCGACAGGGTGTTGAACAAGAAATGCGGTTCTATCTGCGACTGTAGTAGTTTCAGTTCTGTCTCCAACAGTCGCTTCTCCGACATGACGCGATCAAAGTCCTGCTGGTACAACGTCTCCCGCATTTCATTCAGCGAGTAATAACTGTAGAAAACGTAGGACGCAATCAGGGCAATCACCAGGCTCATCAACGCAGAGCCCTGATCAATCAACGCTGCCAATGGGACATCGTTGATAGCGGCGCCCAAAGTTAGCCCAAAGAATACCCCGCCCGGTACTGTCACCAACCATATTTTCCACATGGGGGTACCCTGCAACCGTGCCATCACTGTCATGGTCAGGAAATGGGTACTGATGCCGATACAGAGAGAGAAAACCAGAGACTCAATAAACGCCTGGCGCGCTACGTACCGTAGCAGCAGCGCGATACCCACACAAATGAGTACAGTAAATCCCAGATCGCGGAGCGCGAGGATACGCTCGCGGCCACGATCCGTGACAACCCGGCTCTTTGTTCTTTTTAGTCCGTCCAAGTGCATGGTGCACCGTCGTGGTAAAACCCCACTCTACCGCTGCAATCACCAGCGTGCGAGTCGGCGCGACAGAAATCGCCAACGCGAGGCTGAAGTACGGATAAAGACGACGGACCGAGATTGATCAGCTTGAGGTGATGATCACTGCCAATACAATCAGGAATACTGTCAGGCCAGCAAAGCCTGCCATGGTGTAGCCAAGCGATCTCACAATTGCCTGGTCTTCGTTATTAAATACAGACATATTCTTCTCCAGGGTGGACGGCCAACAGCGTTAATGATTTCTGGCTGTACGTCAAGACAAAATAATGGCCACACTCTCCTGGGTAACCCGATTGCCGGCAGCAGGGTCCGGCAGCAGGGTAAAGCTGAAGGCAGGCTT
Organism: uncultured Pseudomonadales bacterium; assembly: GCA_964351065.1. Classification (GTDB taxonomy): domain Bacteria; phylum Pseudomonadota; class Gammaproteobacteria; order Pseudomonadales; family Azotimanducaceae; genus JANQJA01. Next base: position 2,413 of record CAYGNA010000167.1, on the reverse strand, counting down.
CTGGAACCTGAAGAGCACTCTGCCAGCAGTTGGGATACCTGCTGGCAGTGCGCTTATATTCGAGAACACCTGAATTCGAGAGCGCCTGGAAACTCTCGACTAATAAACGATCGAGCTGATCAGCGCCATGCCACCAAGGACAACGCCAATCGCTGCAGCACAGGCGATGGTCGCAGCAAGCGCTGACGCCCATGGGTCTTCGATGATCTGGGCAATGCGCTGGTCAAATGTCATCGGTGTCATCACTGCCGCGACTGCTTCTTTGGTTTCAGTTGATTGGTTTCCGGTCATGACGAGCTCCTGGGTGCCTTGGCGTTAAGTTTTAAGAAGCCGCTATTCTATGAACCCGAATCAACGAAACAACTTGGTTTAAACTGCCCCAAAAATCGGAAATTCCAGATGAACCAAATTCGATCAGCTGCACCACAGGTACCTGTTAGTCCCGTGCCAAAAACAGTAACCTGCGTACCATGAATGCAGACATCAAAGACCTGGGACTATTGCTCGACTCAAAAGTCCCGCTGCTCGTCATAGAGTCTTTTGAAGAGCCTCGCGTGCTGGAGATGATCACGCGGTTGGCCGTCAAGCGCGCGATGCCAATTTACACCTGGTCCATCACCGAGGGGCTAAACCGCCTGGGTTTTGGTACAGGGGTCGAGGCACAAAACAGCACAGATGCAGCCGAAGTGCTGCGGCATATTAAAGCCGAGCGCCAGCCTGCGATTTACGTGTTGTGTGACTTTCACCCCTACCTGAAAGACGAACCGATCAACATTCGCCTGCTGCGCGAGATTGCGATGCAGCACCAACGCCTTGGCCACACAGTAGTACTGTTAAGCCACCGCATCACGTTGCCCGATGAGCTTAGGCGGTACAGCGCTCGCTTTGCGCTTTCCATGCCAAGTGAGGAGCAGCTGATGAGCATGGTCCGCGAGGAGGCGAGTAACTGGTCCCGCACCCAGGGTGGCAAAGCCGTTCGTAGCGACAGCCGCACATTCAAACAGCTGGTTAACAACCTGAGGGGTGTGCCACTACAGGACGCCCGCCAGTTGGTGCGTGGCGCCATTTGCGACGACGGTGCTATTGCAGAATCGGATCTGCCAGGGCTCAACAGGGCAAAGTTTGCGCTGATGGACATGGAAGGCGTGCTCAGTTTCGAGTACGACACGGCAAACTTCGGCGAAGTGGGTGGGCTGAAACGCCTGAAAGAATGGCTGACCCAGCGACGCGACTTTTTTACCGGCACAGCGGAACGCGAGCTGGATGCGCCGAGGGGCATCATGCTGCTGGGCGTTCAGGGCAGCGGCAAGAGCCTTGCTGCCAAGGCAGTAGCGGGCATGTGGTCCCTGCCCCTGCTACGTCTCGATTTTGGTGCACTCTATAACAAATTTTTTGGCGAAACCGAGCGCAACCTGCGCGAGGCATTGAAACTTGCAGACATGATGTCCCCGTGTGTTCTCTGGTTGGATGAAATCGAAAAAGGAATCTCGACAGACACCAGCGACCAGGGTATTTCGCAGCGCATTCTGGGTACTCTGCTCACCTGGATGTCCGAGCGCGAAAGCCGGGTATTTATCGTGGCAACCTCCAACGATATTTCGAGGCTGCCGCCAGAACTGGTGCGCAAGGGCAGGCTTGACGAAATATTTTTTGTTGACCTGCCAGGTGAATCAGTACGTAAGGAAATCTTCCAGATTCACCTGAAAAGGCGCGGCGAGACACCCGCCAACTTTGATCTCGACGAACTGGCCCGCATTTCCTCCGGTTTCTCGGGGGCTGAAATCGAGCAGTGTATTGTTGCCGCGCTCTATACGATTGCAGCGCTGGAGAAACCCCTGTCGCAACAGCACCTGGAGCATGCCATTTTCGAAACCAATCCACTATCGATTGTCATGGCAGAAAAGATCGCGGCGCTACGAGCCTGGGCCAGGGAGCGCTGCGTGTTTGCCGACGACTAAACAGGGCGACGACGCAAGCCACTAGCGAACAGCCGGAAAATAGAGAACACCAGGAACAATATATGTTGGTAAGTGATATCGACTGGGACAACTGGGAGCCTGAACAGACTGCCACCCTGATGTTCGTGCAGAGATCGAGCGAAGTACTCCTGATCCGCAAGAAACGCGGTCTCGGGGCAGGCAAGATCAACGGCCCGGGTGGCCGCATTGAGCCTGGTGAAACGCCCCTGGAGTGCGCCATCAGGGAAACCCAGGAAGAGCTGCTGATCACCCCGCGAGACGTGGCGCCTGCTGGTGAGCTGTTTTTTCATGCCGAGGACGATATGCCCAGGATCCACGGTCATGTATTTGTGGCGCGGGGCTTCGACGGGGTGCCGGGCGAAACCGCGGAAGCAATTCCGATCTGGCTGCCCACGAACGCGCTTCCCTTTGCTGAGATGTGGGAAGACGATGAA
>CAYGNA010000166.1:0-8221 GCA_964351065.1 uncultured Pseudomonadales bacterium | reverse complement strand
GAGGGGCTGTCGACATGCGGCGTGGAAGGTTTTTCGCAGATTTCCTTAAAAAAAACCAGCTAACCTGACTTCACTGACCTTTTGAGTGCGTTGGCGATGGCTGTGAAACTTCCGATCTTGTTGATAGCGCTGGTGTTCTGCTCCTTTGCGAAGGAGGCAGTGGCGGTTCCGATTACGATCACCAATGGTAATTTTGAGGCCGCTGACCCCCAGATGCTTAACCGGCAGGTCTACATTGACAATGCCACCCCCACTGGATGGGAGACCACCGGTGCCGCGTCTACCGGGTTCTATGCAAATGCGCTCTTTGCGCTCGGGAGCGGGCACACGCCAACCCCCAGGCCCTTCTATAGCGGGGTACCGGACCAGAACGGCCTGATCATCGGTCATCCTCATGAGACGCTCCAATACACGACGGACATTGGCGGTGTGCGTCAAGGTGCACTTTACCAGACCACCACCACCATCACCGCCCAGACCAACTACACTGTCCGTGTGCAGGTTTTGAACCGAAAGGATGAACCTGGATTTCCCCAGAATCCAACGTTCAGTTTTTTTGCCGATTCGCTTGTAAATGCGATTGTCGAATTCGACATCACGCACGTAAGCGAGGGATGGGGAGACTACAGAAACTATTCAGTCTCTGCATCGCAGCTTGCCCCCTACATCGGGCAAACGTTGGGTATAGCATTCCACTCACCGGGCAGTTCGTTTCTACTGCTGGATAACATCACCATGGAGGCCATTGATGTGATCGTGCCCATGCCGGTGCCCGCGCCCGCAGCACCGGCGTTGTTGATGTTCGGGTTGTTGGGCTTGCTGTTCAAGCCAGTATCGCGTCATCAAAAGCAACACTGATGGCTAGATCTTCAGCAAGGCCCTCAATTGTTCACTCTGCTGGCGATACCCCGCGGCAAGCACCGGCTCGCCGCGCTGCAGACATAACGTCGCGAGACACTCACAGGTGCGCATCTGCATGGGCACAGCGCCGACTGCCTCATGGTCCACAAGTGCACGTTTGGGTGACGTAGCCGCCCCATCATGCTCGCCGAGAACAATGACGTGATATCTGCTTTCCAGTAAGGCCGGGTCGCGACAACAAATCTGTTTCGACTGGCCAAGTTGATACCGATTGCCATTCATGGGCTATCCATTCGCTAGCGATCAGCATCGCATTTGAATGATCAAGCGAGATCACAGACTTATGAAAGTGATGACATTGAATAAAGCACCCCACTATTGTTGTTGAGTTTCTGCATCGGTTTTATTTCTGCTGGAACTTTTGCAGAAGACAAAATTTCTTTTGCCAGCCTCTACGACATCAAGTCGTCCTTATTGGACGAAACCCGCGAATATTCTGTATACCTGCCGCCTTCTTATGCAAGCCAGGAAGAAAGATTACTCCCCGTCATCTACCTTCTTGATGGAGGCAAATCCAGGCTGTTGTCAATCCGGTTTTTGGCTGAGCCCTGATCACCGATAAGCGTGCTTGTGCTGACAAATACTCCTCTGGCTTGATTCAGGGTATTACGCTGCATGCCCTCGCCCAGCAACTGGCCACCGGTTCCCTGATCTGCACGGACGCGGCTCAGCAATTGAGTCAGGTTGGCTGTTCGGGCATTGGCAATACCAAGGGTACTGCGTACCCTGACCTGGCTTGCTTTGATGGACATCTCGTCAAAGGCTGCGGCCACCTGGCTGTAGTTATCCAGTGCGTCGATTTGCGTGAGCAAGGCGTTAAAGTCGCTCGTGGCGGGACCGACTCCGACGTTCATTGCCACTGCCAGCGCCCTCTGGTTCAAATTCAGATGACTCAACAGGCTTGAATTCTGATAATCCCGCTCGACTTCCAGCATGAGTCGCGTGTCATCGTAATGGATGGCCGGCATCAAATACCCCGGGTACTGATCGACCCGTTCAATACAATGTTTGAATAATCATGATACAAAATGCCAGCACCGCCCCCGCCGTAGGTATTGATGATGCCGTTGACAGTCACAGAATTGATATGGCCGTTACCATAGTCAATGCCCATGAAGATGGCGTTGGCGCCGTCGCCAAAGGTAGTGATTACACTTTCTTTGCCTGTGGTCAGGTGGCTGCCGCCGCCCAACAAGGCAACGCCGTCAGATGAATACGCCTGGGTCGTGATACTGCCATTCATCTGTATGCTGTTTTCGTCGCCGGCCGCGATGCCATAGGCGTTATGGCCATTGGTGTCGATACTACTGCTCACAGTCAGGCTAATATCCACGAAGTCAAAGGCATAGTTTTCAATGGTAAGGGAAGCACCGATACCTTTGATCGCAGTTTTCTGCTCGCCAGAAGTCGTGATGTGAGCTTGCTCAGTCAACAGAAAACTCCGGCGGCTGTCCGCACTGGCATCCCTTAGGGCCAGCCAGTCGTGATCAGTGCTGAGCACCTCTTCCACAAATACCTCGGCGGAAGAATTGAGTGGTGAGTAAAGTGCGTGGATATCAGCCAGGTCATGTTCGCTGATCACGGGACTTGCAACACTATAAAAGGGATACATGATGGATCCCGGGTCCAGGTTGTGGTTTATACCCAGGGAATGCCCCAGCTCGTGAGTTGTAGTGATAGCCAGAACTTCTGTCGTTAATGGGAGGATGCCGTTGCTGGAATAATGAAGGTCGCCCGCGGTGCTCTTTCCCAGTTGCACTTCGGTTTGATCCGAGTAACCGGGAAGATGGGCATGCGCGATACCATTTGGTGAGATGAATGGATGGGATGAAAAACGTATTGTTCCCTGGGCACCCGGGGCACCAAAAGGATCGCCGCTGTCTGGCACCTCGACAAAGTTCACATCCACGATGTTGCCCCAGTCATCAAGCATCTGACGCAGTAAACCTTCCCAGCCGGTTATTGCGGAAAGTGTGTCATCAAGGCTGATCGACTGATAAACAATACCTTCGGCGATGTCATACCCGCCGACATGGTCAAAGGAATATGTCAGCGTGCGGTTGTTGGCATCGAGTTTCGCTTGCCAACTCTTCCCGGTTGTATCGACCGGAGCGGCAAAAACCGCTTTGCTCAAAAACGTGAGTAAGACCATCGAAATCACGTTGAATCTAATTCGGGTCAGATTGGGGAAAACCATTTTGATTCCTAAACTGGTGTCAGGGCGGTTTGGGGACGCTGTTACCGGGCATGAAACCGGTGAAAACCCTTAAAATCCCAGTATTCGCTGTCGGCAGACATTGGTCTGTACGCATCCGCACAAAGGTGCGAATAGTGAAAAACCACAGAAATTACATTCGCCCCAAGTACAAGGCTGGCAAGGATTGCGATCACTATTGCTCGTTGTTTGATCACCTTCGGATTGAAGGTTAATGACGGTCAGGCACTCGTGCCCCGGAGTAGTGGCTTTTGTGTTCTTCCCGTACAGGGGCAGAAGCCAGATTTATTCGTCTTCGAGCATGTTGTTGTAGATCACGTCTACTCCACCACTTTTGCCAAAACCAAATCGAGGCCACCGGACTTTGTGTAACCCATCGGCAAGTTCTTCATAGCCGGTTATGTTGAACAACATACCTGGAAGCTGCAGATTGGCGCTCTCGTATTTGAGGGCGAACTGTAGATGTGCTGCAAGTGTGTCGTCTGGCTTGTAACTGGCTTCAAAATACTCAAACTTTGTGTGTGCCAAGATCCACTGCCATACGACCACGCGAACTTCATGTCGCGCGAGCGGGCTCATGCGTTGTCCTTGGCGATTTTGGTTGGGCCATTCTTTTTCACACTGGCAATGCCAGTCTCCATTGCCGCAGTCGATGCGTACATTTGACTCGAACCAATGACTTCACCGTTGGCGGCATTGAGCACAAAGTAAGGTTGATCGCTGATGGACTGCTTGCGCGCGTACTGTTCTTCCCTTGGAGAATTGTTTCGTACCGAGTCCATGCCGTCCATCGCGTGCTGCCTGGTGGAGTAAGTCTGACTGGTCAGGACAATTTCGTTGTTGTCTGCCTTAAGGTTAAACATGAATTTTTCGTCTTTACTCTTGTTCAGTTCAAAATATCCGGACATCGCTTGCGTTTCCCTTCTTCTGTTGAATTTACGCCCACTGGCCGTGTCGGAACCTGTGAGTTACTCACGATTAAATCTACGCTGAGTCGTCGTAATACTCTGTACGCTGGCGCACCTGGTCGCGAGATTGGCGAAGCGAGCGCCAGGGCCGTTATCAGGGCTGGGGTTAGGTTTCGCCAAAATTCAGCGTAAGTGTTACAACGTACAGACCGAAAGCGGTTTTACATCCAAAGTTCATACAGCAGTTCGAATCGAACTTTCACAGGATGAAAACAATCATGAACAGTCAATACACAAGACTTGCAGCCGCCATCACAGCCGTGTTGGGCCTAACGACGTCAGGTGCGCTGCTCGCCGCAGAGCAATTCCCAACAACGCGCGATACCCCGACGACGTGCGACAGTGTGCGTTGGCACAAGTACATGGTCGCGCAGTTTCCCAAGGTGGTCGCTGCATGCCGGGAAGTTGTAATTGCGAAGGATGGCAGCAAATGGGCGCGCTTTGAAAGCGAACTCGAACAGATCGAATCCGATGGGACCTTGAACTTCGGTGTTCAGGATTCGCGCGGCAATCGGGTCGATCAGCTTTCCCTGACACCCGATGTGGGCCAGGTCGCCTACATCGATGGTCGTGCGACCGAGTTCAAGGACCTTCGCCGTGGGCAAGTGTTGAATCTTTATATGCCAGAAGGTGGCTATGCGTTCTCTACCCAGGCAGGTGTTGAGCCCACCAAGCTTGTCTCTGTCAGGTATCCTGTCGCTTCAGCCCAAAAAGATATGCAATTGGCCAGTGTGCAGTTCGCGCTTGATTCATCGGTGCTGACGTGGGAAGCCAGACAACTGCTTGATTCGCACGCACGTTCGCTCAAAGATAACCCGACGGCAAATATCCGGATCATAGGTCATACGTCTGCAAGCGCGACAGAAGCGTACAACCAGCGTTTGAGTGGGCGTCGTGCCAATGCGGTGATGGATTACCTGGTCAGCATCCCCGGCGTGAATGCAAGCCATCTCACGATGGTCGGATATGGTGAAATGCGTCCGATCGCGCACGAAAATCCGGCCGCATCGGTAAACTCTAAGGAATCCCGGGCCAACATGCGCGTCGCCTTCGAGGTCGCCGCTCGCTAACGTTTTGATAGCTCACAGCTAACGTGACCGGACGGTCTCGCGGCCGTCCGTTTTAGCGTTGACCTTGCTGAGCCAGCACTATCGTTCCTTGCGATGTTTGCTATGCGCGCGCGATGCTGGCGCAGTGGTAAGTCTGTGAATAGCGTGTTGCCAATAGCGACACACACCTTGGGTGAACTCACACCTCTAATCTTTTCCTGACGCACAGACTGGTCAATCGCTCACCTTGATTCCAACGGCGTTCAGGCGTGTGACACTGATTTTCCCAACACTGATTTTCGAACAAGTTCAGTTTTTTTGCTGATTCGCTGGCCTATGTCATCGAGAGTTTTGACATTATTGCTCCCGGTGAAGGGGCTTCAACGTATTTGCAATTTTCCGTATCGGCGGCGCAACTTCAGTTCTTTCAGCGCCAAACACTTGGTATTGCTTTTACTTCACCAGGTAGTTCCGTTGTGCTCATTGATAACATTAGCCTGCACGCGATTGATGTTCCGCCACTTGCACCTGCACCTGCACCCGCGGCGCCCGCGCTTCTGGTGACGGGAATCCTGACTATGTTTGTGAGGCGTGCACAAATTGCTGCAATTCTGCGGTCAAACGCGCAGGCACGACCTGATTTTATCAGCTCGTAGACGATAGTCATTTGCAAGATTCTTGTTATTGCGCTGATCTTCCACCGATGCCAGGGCGTCACAAGTCCGCATTTGCATGGGTAGCGTGCCGACTACTTCATGCTCCAAGAGTGCCCGGTGCAGTGAATCGGCGGCAGCGTCCAACTCACCCCGCACCATTTCAAGTCGACCGATAAAGTAGTTGCCTGCGCCAAAATAGCAAACAGCGCCCTGGGTCAGGTGCAGACCCGCAAAGTCACGAGCAATGCTCAACACACGGTCTGCCCATTGCTTGTCTTTTAGATAAAAACAACAATCCATGAGTGCAGCAATGACCGCATGCCAACTTGCGTCAGGTGGAACAATGAGTTGGTCAATATTCTGTTCCCGTATGACGCTGTGAAAATCTGCCAGTTGTTGGGATTCAGCGTATCCGAGAGCGAGATAGACACCAATGCCAGGAATCGCGCTTTGATCCTGGGCATAGGTCTCTATTAGCGGCATCAAACTGGTCAGTTTTTCGGCGAATCTCCTGATTTGAAATATCTGTAGCATCTGAATCATTGCCGGTCCAGATTCTTCTGTCCGAGCGGCAAGTGACAGTTCTTCTGCGGTGACAAGGTCACCGGTCATGATGCTCAAGTTAGCCGCTAATCTGCTCTGATCGTCTTTGAATGCATGCGCGGGCGCCAGCTTTGTAAGTTTGGTTTGCAAAGCCGCAAGACCGGCCACTTCACCTGCCTCCATTCGATCTGCAATCGCTTTTAGGATGGCAGAGGCAATCAGATCCCGGTCATCCAGTTCACTTGATAACTCGATCAATTCACGGCTTATCCCGGATCGTATCTCATGGTGACGGGGTTGCTGCAAAACTGAATGCTGGCACACCAAAGTTTGGGCCAACAGGTTTGCGTCGTTTTGTCTTCGCGCCTCCTCAACCAGTGAACTCGCTGTGGTTTGCCGCTGAGTATCAGACGAATCAAGGTAATAGAGCAGGCGAGTCCTGAGCTGTAAAGCCAGGCTCCGTTGCTTACTATCCAATCGTTGCAATGCTGTTTGTAATAATCTTTGTTGTGCCCGCGCGTCGACATCGAGGAGTGGCGGCATGCCGCCAGACAAACCCAAAATAGCCTGACAGTAAGCCTCATGATTCTGCGTTTGCGTGGCGATTTGGCTCGCAGCGTCGAATATTGGGCGAGCAGATTCTTTGCCTTCATAAAACAGAACGCAACGGGCGAGCTTTAGCGTTACCTCGCATTCAAGCACAGGATTCCGCGGTGCGCTTTTTTCGAGGAGTTCAAGTGCTATCTTCCAATGGCGAATGGCAAGGGGGTATGCAAGCTTGCGAGTAGCTTCTTCTGCCTCGTCAAGGCGCTGCGCCAGCAGGTCTATCGCTGCCTGGTTATGTCTGATCTTCTCCTGCGGGATTTCGATCTCTGCCAGGAGACAATACCCACGCTTGGGTACTGTTTTGATGATAGTTCGTGATTGATCACCCATTGCTTTTCTGAGTTCAGCAATCACCTTGTAGAGTGCGTTTTCCGTGGCGGTCTCTGCGTTCCAAAACCGTTGCAGCAGTATTTCCTGGGAGATGACAACCCCGGGTTTCTCGGCAAGAAACAGCAGCACATCAATCGCCAGAGGTGAAACTTTTACGGATTTTTCACCTTTTGAAATCAGATTGGTTTGTCTTGTTATGGTGTGTTCGCCAATTTTCATCATGCGTCCAGGCCAATCACTCTCTTCAAACGTAGCACGTACTGCCGGTAATGGTAAAAAAAGGCACCAATTAGGAAGCAGTACACGGACTGGACACTGTTAAGCCAGAGGCGTCTCGGTGGTGTGGCCGCTGGATATCGAGAGAAGGTACTTAACTTTGTCCACAAGTTCCGAGTGAGGTATCGGCTTAATGGCAACCTCGTTGGCACCAGCGGCCTCTATCTCAGGTCCTGAGGCAGCGCGATCAACTGAAGTCAGAACGAGCACCGGAACGTCGAGCTTCAGCTCGTTGCGAACGATCGAGAGGAGTCGAATGCCATCAAGCATCGGCATCATTACATCGACGATCAGTAAATCAAAAGATCCGTCTTCTCGAAGCTTGCTCAGCGCCTCAACGCCGTCAGCCGCTTCTTGAATCTGAAAGCCCTCGCGCTTCAGTATGAAGCCATAGAGCTTTCTTAAGCTGGCGTCGTCATCTACTAGCAGAATTTTTTCGCTCAAGTCTTTGTCCTTTTGGCACAGGGCCGAATTATCAAACTACTGGATGCCGGGTAAGTTGATCACAAATTTCGCGCCGTTGCCCAGTTTGCTCTCAACGCTAACACGCCCGCCGTGCGCTTTGACCAGGCTTTCGACGAGTGATAAGCCCAGTCCGGTTCGGGCAGAATTCCGCGCCAAGTCGTTGTCAACCTGTTGAATTGCCTGGGAGATGGT
>CAYGNA010000165.1:0-8226 GCA_964351065.1 uncultured Pseudomonadales bacterium | reverse complement strand
ACCATGAATTGTCATTGCCAGAACAGGGAGTGTGATGTGCCAGATATAGTCCTTTACCTTGCCCCAGCCACTCAGCTCCTCGAAGTTGTCTGACGTCAGGCCACGCAGGGGGAAAAAATCCCAATAGTTGCCGCCTGCAAACAGCACAATCAGCAAAATCGCAAACAGGAACGCCGGTATGGCGTACCCAACAAATATTGCACCGCTGGTCCAGATGTCAAATGGCGATCCGTCGCGCACCGCTTTGGCGATACCCAGCGGAATCGAAATGCCGTAAGTAATAATCAGGGTCCAGAAGCCCAGTGAAATAGACACTGGCATCCGCTCGAGCACCAGTGAGACGACTGACCGATCCTGATAATAGCTCTCACCAAAATCCAGCCGGATATAGTCCCACATCATCTTGAAAAAGCGCTCGTGCAACGGCCGATCAAAGCCAAACTGCTTTTCAAGCTCCTTGATAAAATCAGGATCAAGGCCCCGGGCACCGTCATAGCCGCCACTTTCTGACGTATTGGATGACATGCCAAGATCACCACCGCCGCCTCCCGTGATCCGTGCGGTCGCCGAGGTTTCTTCACCAGTCAGTTCCGCAACAATCTGTTCAACAGGCCCCCCGGGGGCCGTCTGCACGATCAGGAAATTGATCACCATTATCCCAAACAGGGTGGGAATGATCAGGCCAAGGCGCTTGAGAATATAGATACCCATCTAATCGCTCTCGACCAGACGGGCCATGCCCTCTTCAACACGCCGGGCTTTTTCCGCGTTGTACCACCAGGTGTCAAAAAATCCACTCCTGAACCTGGCCTGTACCGCGGGCTTGTCGAACTTGTCCCAGTAGCCATAGCGGTAGCCCGGTGGGAAGTAGCCGGGGATGACATAGAAGTTCCACAACATCACCCGGTCCAGTGCCCTGGTCGCGGCAATCAGATCCGCGCGCGACCGGGCACCAATAATTTTCTCGATCAGCGCATCCACAACCGGGTCCTTGATGCCAGGTGAGTTGCGGCTGTAGTGCCTGTCTGCCGCGTCTGTTCCCCAGTAATTACGTAGCTCAGTACCAGGCGTCAACGTCTGGGCATAAGTGCGGATACTGCCTTCAAAATCGAATCGCCCCACCCTGTTGATGTACTGCGAGACTTCGACGGTTCGAATGCTGGTGTTGATCCCAAGCCGCTTCAATGAATTCAGGAAGGGCATCAGGGAACGTTCCAGGTAAACACTGACCGTAATGAACTCAATTGTAAAAGGCTGCCCTGTCTGACCATTAACCAGCACATTGTCTTGCACAACATAACCTGCCTCTTTCAGCAGATGTGCAGCCGAGAGCAGGTTTTGCCGGGCGTAGCCGCGCCCGGCGGTTTTTACCGGCGCATAAACCTCGTTAAAGACCCGGGCGGGCACCTGGTCACGGAAAGGTTCAAGCAATGCGAGTTCAGCCTCACCAGGGAGGCCCTGCTGTGCCAGGTCAGAGTTCTCAAAGAAGCTGTCAACGCGTTCATAGAAGCCGTGATAAAGCACTTTGTTAGACCATTCAAAGTCATAGGCCAGTGCAAGTGCCTCACGCACACGACGATCCTGAAATTTCGGCAAGCGCAGATTGAATACAACCCCAAAGACCATCCCAAAGGGACGCTCAGTCTCTATCAGGTCTTTGACAAACAGCCCTCTTTCAACACCAGGAAAGTCATACCCCGTTGCCCACCGCTTGGCGACCCCTTCCAGGCGTGCATCCACAACCCCCGCCTTGTGCGCCTCGTGAATCACGTTTTCATCAGAAAAATAGTCGTAGACAACCCGCCGAAAGTTGAAGCGGCCTTTCATGACAGGAATGTCACGCCCCCAATAATCGTCAACCAGCGCATATTCCATTTTCCTGCCGGGGTCGACGGCGACAATCCGATAAGGCCCGCTGCCCAGCGGCGCCTCCAACGTCGTTTCGCCATACTCACGCCCCTCCCAGTAGTGCGCTGGCAGTACGTACATATTGCCTACCGTCTGGGCCGGCTTGGGTGACGTTGCGCCGCGGAACTCAAATCGAACGTGCCGGTCATCCAAAGCCGTTGCCTTCGTGACCTGTGCAAATTCGAGGCGCAGAATGGGCGAACCATGCTTTTTAAGTTGCTCAAAGGTAAAGACCACATCTGCAGCAGTGACGGGCTTGCCATCATGCCAGGTGGCCTGCTCCCTGAGCCGGAACTCAACCCAGCTGTAGTCATCTGCAAGGCGCACCGCCTCTGCCAGCCAGCCATACTGACTGGAGGGCTCATCATCAACCTTGAACATCAGGCGATCGTAAATGAGGGCGCCCGCCTCATACTCCATACCAGCAGGTTCGCGGCCTTTGCGCAGGAAAAAGTTCAGGTTGTCAAAGTTACCGAGTACGGGGATCTTGATTTCGCCGGCCCTTGGCGCGTCTGGATTTACATACTCCAGGTAGGCGAAGTCAGCGGGATATTTGAGATCACCAAAGAATGAGAGGCCATGCCGCCACTCCCCGGCCAACGCCGACTGGCAACAGAATAACAGCACGATAATGGTAGCTACCCTGCTCAATCTCCCTCTCTCTTTTCCCGATGATGACCAACGCTGGTCAGTTGCGGGTTAGGGAAGACTACACGAAAGGCGGAGCCGACAGCAATTTCAGCCAGAACGGGATTTAGCGGGTTCCAACTTCGAGTTTTTCGAGCAGTTGGCCAAGGCTGGCCAGCACCCGGTAGTGCGCGAGTATCAGCGTGTAGCGCCCTGAGGCATACGCCACCTTGGCGCGCAGCAATTCATTCTGCACATCAAGGACATCCAGCAACGTGCGCTTGCCCAGAGACAACTGTTCGTTATAAACCGTCAGCACCTCTTCCGTTGCACTGACATAGGCACGCAGGTATTCAAGGCGTACAAGGATATCCTGCAGTTCGTTCCAGATAAGCGTGACATCTTCCGTTACAGCCCGTCGGATGCTGTTAACGTTTTCACGCGCAGCAAATTCCCGGGCTTCCACCTCGTTCAGCCGAGCCCTGTCGCTACCACCACGAAACAGGTTATAGGTCATGCGGATAACTGCTGTCTCGTCGTCGTTGGCGCCGGGTACACCATCAGTATCGTCGTTGCGCGTTGCGCCAACCTCAAGGTCAAACCGGGGATGAAAAGCACCCCGTGCCTGTTTGTGGGCTGCAACCGCGGCCTCGAATTCTGCCTCGGCAGCACGCAATTGGGGATTGTTACGTAGCGCTATAGACAGCGCAGCCTCAAGCGTAGAGGGCACTGCAACGGCACCTTCGGGCACCGTCAGCGAATCCGGATTAACGCCAACAACGCGATAAAACTCGGCGATACCATTACGGGCATCACGTTCTGACAACAACAGGTTGCTACCTGACTGTGATCGCCGGCCCTGGGTCTGGACCACATCAACTCTCGTGCCCACACCGCTCTCAAACCGTTCCTGGATTTTGCCCAGCGTCGTTTCGTGGTACCCAAGATTCTCCTTGGCCAGAGCAACCACATCATTGCGCCGCAGCACCTCAAGATAAACCTGAATAGCCCTCAGACTGATGTTTTCTTCTGTGCTGGACAAGCGCGCGGTCGCGGCATCAACCAGCGCGGACTGCTGTGCTACCAGGCTGCTGGTAGAAAACCCGTCATAAAGCAGTTGTCGCAGGCGAATGCTGCGTTCTTCCCGGGTCAGGCGAAGATCATCAACGCTGGTTGCACGGGTAGTCGTGTTGTTTGAGTTTTCACGTCCAACTGCAAGCACAACGTCTAACGTGGGGAAGTAACCCCCGCGTGCCTGTCGGTAAAGCTGCTCGGCTGCGTCGACATTATGCTGGCTTGCCAGGATGTCCGGGTTGGTACGAAGTGTGGACTCCACAGCCTCGTTCAGGGTTAACGCCAGAGCCTGACCGGAAGTACAGATCAGTGCAGCCAGAAATACCATTTTTGGCAGGTTCACACGCAACCCTTTCTTGTTTTGAAGGCGAATGAAGTCTACCGCATGTCGGCGCGGATCAACAACGACCGCGCCGCTTTTGTATTTTCCCAGCTACCGTCCCAAACCCTGCGGCCCAGGAACACCACTGCTTTACTGAACCGAGAACCCGGCCGATTCGTAGCTACCCACAATCATGAACGCCGACCAGACATAGGGATAACCCCAGCGGGGTGATTCCATCAACTCAAGCTGCGCTTCACGCAGGGCCAGTCGCGCCGGCGTACCTGACAGCAGACGATCATAGAAACTTGTCATGAGCGCCTGGGTGCCGGCGTCGCTCACTTCCCACAGGGAACTGATCACCTCGGCAACACCAGCCTCCTGGAATGAGCGCCGCAGGCCATACACACCTTCACCCTCGTGTATTTCACCAAGCCCGGTTTCACAGGCGGACAGTACCACCAGTTGTGTCCCTGAGAGATCAAGATCAAGGACCTCAAGCGCCGTCAGCACACCATCATTGTCGGTGTCGATGTCACCCAGGAACTGGGCGTTGTTATTGATGCCGGCAAAGGCAAGCCCGGCGCGCAAAAGCGGGTTATCGCCCGGCGGTGGCACATGCAAATCCGTGCCCCGCTGGAGTTTCAACAAGCGCTTGCGCAGATTCTCATCAGCCTCAAGGAAGAACCCGTGGGTCGCCATGTGCAGGATCTCAGGCGGTTCTGTGAGCGAACTCAAGACCTGTTCCTGCGCCTCTTGACCAAAGTAAACAACGTTGGGTGCGTTCTTTGCCTCGACCTGGCGTGTGATAATTCGCCCCTCCTCTTCTGCCCCAGGCAACGGCGCAAAACTCAGACCACGCAAACCGGTGCCAGCAGAGCGCAATCCAAGCTGGAGAGCCGATGAACGCCGTGTCTCGGCAACAGCCATCTCCGCCGCTGAAACAACATCCTCAGAGTCATAGTCGGGGCCCGCCATGATGATGTATTCCCCCTTCGCCAATTCAAACTGGCTGGGCAGCAGGTCTCGACCTGAAGTCAGGATATGCAGGTCCTGCTTCTGGATCAGGTAAGTCTCTTCTTCGTCCACCAGGGCGTTGAAAGGCACGATGTTCAGCAAGCCATCCGGTACCACATACACATACTCAAGATCCCCCAGCGCATCCGCCAACGGCTTCCACACTTCGTCGTAGGCGACCTGCCCCGTTTCGAGGATGTCAGCTTCGTCTGCAAGATCGTCCTGAATAAAAGTCCGGTATTCGATGATGCTGGATTCAACCGCTGTCCTGTCCACATACTGGACAATGTCATAGGTAACCTCGCCATCCTGCTTTCGCATCACGCCAGCCAGAATCTTTTTCTCTTCACCGTCGTCGTAAGTGACAAAATCCACAAGTG
This sequence comes from uncultured Pseudomonadales bacterium, assembly GCA_964351065.1. Lineage (GTDB taxonomy): Bacteria > Pseudomonadota > Gammaproteobacteria > Pseudomonadales > Azotimanducaceae > JANQJA01. The sequence continues at coordinate 2,898 of CAYGNA010000165.1, read as the reverse complement.
CAGTGTTGTCGCGCAGCACCGTTTCCAGCGTATCCGCACTGACCTGACTAATGGACGTACGGAACCGGACGCTGGCACGCCCAAGCTCTGCCTGCAGTTGATTAACCTGTTGCTCCAGATCGTATAGCACCTCGGCATGACGCCCCTGGGTTTCAGCCGTCGGCCCGGAAAGCGTCATGGCAGCAAGCTGCTTGCGCGCCTGCTCGAGCTCGTCGGCGAGTGCACGCAGAGCGGGATCTTTTGACAACGTCGCAATCTGCTGGATCTCCGAGGTGATCTTGAGCAGCAGTCCTTTTCGCTGGAGGCTGGCATCAATCACTCGCTTGCCACTGGCAGGATCACCAATCTGCGCCAGCAGACTCATATAGGCATCAAACTCGGGTCGATGGAGTCTGATGTAACCTTCACGTGCGTTTTCACCTGTTGTCCACAGCATGCGGTCCAGGAACTTGCTGCGACGGCGCATCCCTTCATCGCTCAGATTAACCGCAGTTTCCAACTCGCCCGCGGCGCGTTTTATCTTGATCAGCAAGTTGAGCGCGTCAAACGTATAGGGGTGCTGTTCGCTCAACGTTGCCTCAGCAGTTTGCAGCGCGCCGGTTACGAGTTCACCAGCCTCTGCCAGCCGCCCTTGCGCCAGCATCAGGTCGCCAAGGTCAATCATCGAGCGGATGGTGTCGACATGCACAGGACCAAGTACCGATTGCCGCGCAGCCAGGGTCGCGAGAAAAATATCATTGGCCTCGGTAAACCGATCCAGACGACGATAAACCCGCGCCAGGTTGTTGCGGGCCTTCAAAGTATTCTGGTGGTCCGGTCCAAGCAAGGTCGTCCAATCGGCAGCAACCTGCTCGAACATTTCCGCTGCGGGTTCATAGTCCTCCATCAGCATGTAGAGGAAAGCGAGGTTGTTCCTGACAGCTACCGTGTCTGTATAGTTCTCGCCATGCACCTGTTGCATCAGGTCAAGCGAAGCCTGGTAAAGCGGCTCTGCTTCCCGAAAATTCCCCTGGCTTTCATGCAGCAGTGCAAGGTTGTTGCGGGCACGGAGCGTATCCGGATGCGCCGGGCCAAGTGCCGCTTCGAGATTGGCAAGCGCCATTTCAAGAATCGGTTCGGCTTCATCATAGAGCCCTATCGACTCCTTGATCTGGCCGAGATTATTGGTCGCAACCAGCGTTGAGGGATGGAGCTCGCCATAACTCTCCATCAGTCCGGCAAACGCTTCTTCGAACGTTGCCTCCGCCTCAGCCAGACGCCCAAGCGCCTGGTAGATTGCGCCCAGTTCGAGCAGCGTGTTGTAGATATTGAGCGGCGTGTCCTGCCACTCGGCCAGCCCATAATCGAGCACCTCATTGGTGACCTGCAGCGCCTGGTCAAATTCGCCCAGGTTGTTGAAAACGCGCCCCAGGTAAGATTTTGCCGTATAGCTGGCCGCCAGGTTACCCGTCTGCAGGGCCATCTGGATCGTGCCTGACAGAAGGTCTTTGGCCTCCTGGTAGCGACCCTGCTGGCGATAGATTTCTGCGAGCTGGGACATATTGCCGAGCGCCGTGCTGTCAACACCTGGCAGGATTCTGCCGAGACGCACCAGCGCAGTCGAAAAGTTGTTTTCTGCATCTGCCAGTGAACCTGTCGTGGCCTGCAGACCACCCAGCGTGGTAAGACAGCCAATCGACTCTGGATGGTATTCGCCGTAGCCGCGTTCAATATCACCACAGAGGTCGATACCCGCTGCTACCGCTGCATCAAATTCGCCAGCGGCTTCCAGGGTACTCACCAGGCTCGCCCCGGCTTCGATAGCGTAGATATGGTCAGCACCCAGTGCAGTGCCGTACCCGGCTGCTGCAAGTTCCCAGAGCCCAATCGACTGCTGATAGTCACCCACTGCGCTATACAGCTCCGCCAGCAGCCCCACAATCTGCAACGTTTCCGGGTGGTTCTCCCCCAGCGCAGCATCGGCAATCGCAAGCGCCTGGCTGTAATACTGTTCTGCGGGTTCTGCCATGCCGGCATTACGGTAGACATATCCCAGGTCGCGCGCTGCCGTGGCCGTAATCCAGTGATCCGGGCCCAGTGTTTCTTCAGCGACGAGTAAAGCGCTCTCCTGGGAAGCGATGGCCGACTCCATATCGCCCTGTTGCAGCGCCGCCTGCGCATCCTGGGACAGGGTCTGCAGCATATCGACGGCTGGCGCTTCTGCCTCGCCGTACGCCGCCGCTGTGGTCAATTTAGCGGCGACCCAATCGGGTAACTGCTGATGAATCACTGTGATGTCAGCGTTTGCTGCCAGCGCCGCCGAGGAATCCCCGGCTGCGGCAGCCAGCGATGCAAGTCGCTGGGAATATTCCAGCCCTATCTCACTAATCCCCATATCCATGGCAATCCCGACAACTGCCTTGAGGGCTTCGGTGTTATCAGGCTCGTTCTCCAGCACTTCCATGTAGAGCCCCAGTGCCGAATCTGCGTCACCCGAGAGTAACGCGGCCGCCGCTTCCTCAGCAGTCGCTGCAAAAACGGTCGGGGTGGCCAACAAAAGTGCTATCAGGCAGGGGACCAGGTTTCTTGTCATGGGTATGGACCTATTTGTTATTCCAGAGCAATACCAGCGCCACAGGAGAAAATGGAAACCCCCTCCGCCACGGTGTTACATTGCAGCCTCTTGGGAAAGAGTTTAGCTGGCTATGCTTGAGCTTCCAACACACGCCGATGTGATCGTTGTCGGTGCCGGTAACGCTGCAATCTGCGCGGCCCTTGCTGCTCGCGAGCGAGGCGCACATGTCATTGTCCTGGAGCGCGCTCCTGAAACGATGAAAGGCGGAAATTCCCGATATACGGCAGGCGCCATGCGGGTCGTCTACAACGGGGTAGAGGATCTACGGGCGCTAATCCCGGAGA
>CAYGNA010000164.1:0-8245 GCA_964351065.1 uncultured Pseudomonadales bacterium | reverse complement strand
CTGGCCGTTTGCAGACATGAGTGACTCAAAAGATGAGGTGCCCGATCAAGGCCGCGACTATGGCTGACAAGTGCGTAGCAGAACTAACTGAATCAGTTTCAGAATGGAATGTTTCTATAGTTCAATGCCAGCGGAATCATTGAGGCGGTTTTTTACCTGTCGGTTCTTCAACATGTTGGCTGTGCAATGACCAGGTAAATGCACTGAGCCCGACCCACCTGCTGCTTCGGATATACTGTTTCGCTCCTGCCCTTGTCGGAATGTCTCATGCCAACCATCGTTTCAGCGTTTTTACGTGGACTTGTTGCTCTGCTGCCGGTGGCTGTGACGGTGTACCTGTTCTACTTTTTAGGTGTTTCAGCTGATCAACTATTGGGTGGTGTGCTTAAGAATCTGCTAACTGAGAGGTTTTATTTTCCGGGACTTGGACTGCTCGTGGCGCTGGTGCTGGTCACCCTGTTGGGGCTGGTCGTGCGACTGCCGATTGCGAACCTGTTGCCACGCATGAGTGATTCGCTGTTTAGTGCCATACCGGTGGTGAAGAGTGTTTATACCACCCTGCGCGACCTGATGGAGTTTGTCTCGGGCGCGGACAAGGCGTCCAGTAATGCGAAACCGGTGCTGGTCACTCTGGGTGACGGAGTTGTGGTGGTGGGGCTCGTCACCAGCCATGAGTCCCGGCTATCTGGTGCGGCCGATCGCGTGCTGGTTTATCTGCCGATGAGTTACCAGTTGGGTGGCTACATGCTCGAGGTGGCTGCAGACAAGGTGGCACCACTCAACATGTCGGTGGAGGAGGCCATGCGTTTTGTGTTCACAGCAGGTGTCAAATCCATCCCAGATGTAGGCTAATTTGGATCTGAACTCAGAGGCTAACTGGAGGCGCAGACACCGCGAAACGTTGGCCTATGGCCGGATTGTTACGATCGGAACACTGTGACCGGGGTACTGCGACAGGGGTACTGCGACAGGGGTACTGCGACTGGGTTACAGCTAGAAGTGGCAACTCGCCGGAACCGTGAGACTTCCCATCTGGCACGGTCCCGGCGAAGCTGTTGTCTGGCTTTCGCCAGACCGCGGGCCTTATCGTTCTGGGTGTAGGCATCACAGACTTCCCATCTCGTAATGCGTCCAGGTGACTCGACCCGACTTAGGGTGCGAATAATACTGGAGAATTTCTGGAGAGCAAGACATTTTTCACTTTTTATTCACTTTTTGTCTATTTTTTCCCTTCAGGCTTCAATTCCCCGATTCGATTTGGGTTAGGTGACACCATGTTGGCGGCTGAACTCTCTATTCGGCCGTAGGCATTCCAAATGCGAAACCCGAGCCGCTCTTTCAGCTTTTCAGGTACCTCGTCCCACAGGGCTGGGTCAAACGCCAGGGTCTGGTTTTCCTGCTGGCGAAACTGTGGTGCACAAAAGGTAACCAGGATACCGAGACGATCGGTGTTACTGCTGTTGGCACCCGTGCCATGCCACAACCGCCCGTCAAACACCATCAGAGAACCGGCCGGTGCTTGCGGCTGGACGATATCGTATCCGGACTGGTCAGCCTGGTCGGGGTGTGCGCCTGAGAGGTGACTGCCTGGGACAAGCTCAGTGGCGCCGTTTGCTGCGGTGAAGTCGCTGAGCATCCACATGGTATTGCAGACGACTGGAGGTGAAATACCAAGGGTTGGGTCAGGGTGCACAAATCCGGGCGCTGCCGCGCGAGTTACTTTGGAGGGCCTCACGTAGTCAGCATCCGGTCGAACAGGCTGGGGCATCCACCATTGATCGGTGTGCAGTCCCATTCGAACCCCCCCGGGCCGCGCGATGTTTGCAGAATGGGTAGAGAGAATAAACTCGTCGCCGAGTACGTGGCCCACAAGTTCGTCAACCAACGGGTGAATAACAAGATCCCTGAAGCAGGCGCCCTTGTTCACCAGGTTCCACATACGCTGATTGATGCCACCTGCTGCCTCGGTAAACGGGTTGGCAATCCTGTTGCCCTGTTCATCAACATACTTTTGCTGTGGACCACCATCGCGGAATGCAAGACCCCGCTCATTTTCTGCTTCGGCCTGTTCGGTCAATCGCTCGCGCAGTTGCTCCAGTTCAGTGAGTTCGAGGGCGTTTTCGATCAGGCAGTATCCAAATTGCGACAGATCAGCCCTGGCCTGTGCCATATCGGTGGTGAGCGTGGCCTTGTTCATGCTAGCAGTCACCAAGTCGGTGAGCAGTCCAGTTCATCTTCATGGTCATCTTCATCTCACCCATCGACATGTTCATGTCCATGTTGCCCGTGCCGTTATCGCCATTTACCTCGTAACGGCCATTGATGGTTGTTGTAGCACCTTGCATGTTGCAGGCCATGCTGAAGTCCAGTGCGTTACTGGTGAGATTGTTTTTGGTCATCTGGCATCCCTCTGCCCCCTGCATCAGGCTGGCAGGGTCGAAGCTGGTTTGCTTGACGCATTCTTTGGTCGTATCAGTTTGGGGCTGACCGGTCATTGGGTTGGTACGGGTCATGGTGGTTTCCCACAGTCCGGGTTCTATCGTGAGCCCTTCAGCCAGGGTGTTGATTGAAAAGGTCAGCAGAGCAACAAGAAAAGCAAATCGAAAAGGCATAGGGGCCTCCGGAAAATTGAAGTGCCCCTATTGTGAAGCGCAGCGCGACTAATGGCCACTGCATGCAGGATAAATGGTCTATCTACCTTGGCGTTTGTACCTGGACACCGGCAGCCAGCGCGCCAGGCCGCCGATCGTCAGCAGCACCATAAAAAATCCCGTCTTCATACATGATCGACTGGGTGCTCCCCATGGTTTGCTGGGGTTGAACCCTGTGACCCAACTGTTCCAGCAGTTTGACGGTGTCCGCACTGATGCCGGGTTCAACATATAGCGCTGAGGTTCGCCATCCCTGATAGATCCTGGGTCGGGCGGTGGCCTCTGCAATGTTCAGGTTGTAGTCGATTACATTGACCAGCACCTGCAGAATTGCATTCATGATACGGCTTCCGCCAGGTGTGCCCGTCACAATCCTGACTTCGTCGTCCTTGAGCACAAGCGTTGGTGTCATAGTGGAGATCATGCGTTTGCCGGGTGCAATGCTGTTGGCGTGCCCGGAATCACGCAATGAAAAATTCCTGATCTGGTTGTCGAGCAAAATGCCAGTGCCTGGCACAACAAAGCCCGAGCCAAAAGAGTAGCCAAGTGTGTAGGTATTAGAGACGGCGTTACCGTACTGATCCATCACCGAAAAGTGTGTGGTATCACGGCTCTCATAAAAGTTGGCATCAATTGGATCAATTTTGCCAACCGGCGTTGCGGCTTCGAGTTTAATGCTCTGTGCCATCTCGACCGCAATCTGGTCACTCAGGTAGCCCTCGACAGGTACATGAACATAGTCCGGATCACCAATACCAAAACGGCGGTTTGCTGCTGCTCGCTTCATGGTTTCGGCCAGCAGGTGAAAGCTGGCTGTGCTGCCCTGGGGCACTGCACCCAGGTCAAATTGAGAAAGCACATTCAGCATCTGTGCCAGCGCAAGTCCGCCACCACTCGCTGGTGGCATGATAATAACCCTGTGACCGCGATATTCGACTTCAATGGGATCGCGTTCTTTGGCCTGATAGCGGGCGAGGTCAGCCATTGACATGGAACCCCCATTCGCCTGGATGCCAGCAACAAAGCGCTGACCAAGTTCGCCGCTGTAGAAGGCTTCCGCTCCGCCTGCGCCAATCTGGGCCAATGACCAGGCGAGATCGGGTTGAACAAGGCGCTCCCCAGGCAAGTACAGTGTGCCATCCTGCTTCATGTAAGCCGCTGCGCTGGACGGAAACATGTTGAACACACCTTTTGCTGCGCCTAGCGCAAATGACAGGTCTTCTGTGACGACTATGCCTTCCCGGGCAAGCGTTACCGCCGGTTCAACCAGTTCTGCCCAGGGCAGGGAACCAAAGCGTTGCCATGCCTCATAGAGACCCGCAACCGTACCGGGTACGCCGGCCGCATTGGCACCAAACTCCAATCGTTCGTAATCCACTGAGCCGTCTTCTTTCCGATACTGCTCAAGGTCAAACGTACCAGGCGCGGCAGAGCGATAGTCCAGCGCGATAATCTGGTTGCTCTCCTTCAGGTATACGAGCATAAATCCGCCACCACCCAGATTGCCGGCGCGCGGCAGGGTGACGGCAAGGGATAAGCCGGTTGCCACTGCTGCATCAACAGCATTGCCACCGCGAGCCAGGATTTCCCGACCTACCAGCGATGCAACTGCATTCTGCGAAACCACCATGCCAGCGTTGGCAACCACCGGGTGGTGGATGGTGTCGTAGGTGATGACTGCGGCTGCGTCTGGCGTCTCTGTTTTTGGTGGTACGGTCGTACAGCCGACCAGGAAAAAAACCAGTGGTAGTGCGAATCGGATTCTCATTGGTTCACCTGCTTAACTGAAACTGGCACCGCGCCAGCACCTGGTCGCCTCGGGTCAGCGGAACCGAAAAACCGCAGGCCGTCGGTTGAGATAGCCTGAACGCTACCCATGGTGCCGGACTGCTCAATATCGTGGCCGCGCGACTTCAGGATGGCCAGGGTGTCCGGGCTGATACCGGGCTCTACGCGTAACGTCGCCGGGTACCACTGGTGGTGGATGCGCGGCGCATGATTGGCGGCTGCGACGTTCATACCAAAAACAGTGTAATTCAGGATGTGTTGCAGCACCGCGGTGATAATGCGACTACCCCCCGGGCTACCTGTCACCAACACGGGTTTGCCATCCCGGAAAACAATGGTTGGTGTCATGGCTGAGAGAGGCCGCTTGTTAGCTTCTACTGCGTTAGCCTTGCCTGTGAGCAGGCCAAAACCATCAGGTACGCCGGCCTTGGCAGAAAAATCGGTCATCTCGTTGTTCAGCAAAAAGCCGCTACCCGGCACCATGATGCCAGAGCCAAATGAAAAGTTGAGCGTGTAGGTTGTCGCGACCGCGTTGCCAAATTTGTCCATGACTGAGAAATGGGTGGTGTTGTCACTTTCAAATGGCGGCGCAACGCCCGGTGCAATATCTTCAGAGGGGCGGGCCTTTTTCATGTTGATACCGGCTGCCAGGCGCGCCGCATAGTCGGTGCTCGTGAGCCATGAGATGGGCACATTATAAAAGTCAGGATCGCCCAGGTGCTTGCTGCGGTCAGCGTATGCGAGCTTCATGGTTTCAGCCAGCACGTGCAAATAGTCGGCAGAACCCGGGCCATATTCGGTCAGGGGAAAGGCAGACAAGATGTTCAGCATCTGTACCAGGTGAACACCACCCGAACTGGGGGGCGGCATTGAGGCAATTTCAAAATCGCCAAAACGACCACGAATGACAGCACGTTCTGTCGGCTCATAGTTTGCGAGGTCTTCCAGCGTGATCAGCCCACCGCCGCGTTCCATTTCGGTCACAATGTCAGTTGCCGTTTTGCCGGCATAAAAACCATCCCGGCCATTCTCGGCAATGCGTTCCAGCGTTGCCGCGAGCAGTGGCTGAGCAAAATTGTCTCCAGCCGCGTAGCGCGGTTGACCGTCTTTGAAGAAAGTCTCACGGGTAAAAGGATGGCGTGACAACAGCTTTTCACTTGATGCCAATGCGGACGCCAGATCGTAGTCAACCTCTATGCCGTCGCGTGCCAACGCGATGGCGGGTGCAATGACATCAGCTAGAGGTAGCGAGCCGTAATTTTCCAGTGCGTGGAGCAAGCCGGCAACCGAACCTGGTACACCAACCGACTTGTGGCTTGAGCGATAGGCATCGCGGTCAACGTTGCCGCTCTCATCAAGGAACATATCCACAGTTGCAGCGGCAGGAGCGCGCTCGCGAAAATCGAGTGCCAGTGTGTGATTGCCTTCAACCAGGTGAATGACCATAAAGCCACCGCCACCAAGATTGCCAGCACGGGGCAGGACAACGGCAAGTGCGAAACCAACACCCACAGCAGCATCAACGGCATTGCCGCCGCGCGCCATGATATCGGCACCGACGCGACTGGCAATTTCACGCTGGCTGGCGACCATACCTTCATAACCGATCACCGGGTGGTACAGGGTGTCGTAGCGAAGAATGGCCTGTTCGGCGGAAACGAAGCCGGAAACCAGTAAAAGGAGTATTCCGGTCAGGCGAGAAAAAAGGGGCGCAATATGCGCCCCCTTTCTTGTTTGAGTGATCAAATGCGTCACTAGAACCTCAGAGAAAGATCGACATAGTAGTAACGACCCAGGTCACTGTGCTGGTCAGCAAAGTATCCAAACGAATCGTCAGCCAATGGAGCCCGCTCGTTGGTGACGTTGTTGGCGCCAACTCGCAGACGGGTATCCACGTTCATGATCTCATCAAAATCGTAACTAAACGAGAGGTTATAGGTTGTCATTTGTGGGATCACCCACTGTTTGCCTGAGGCAGTAGTGAGAGATGTCTGCACAAAGTCACCAATTCGCAGACCTGTCAGTGACGCGCCGAAGTTTCCAAGATCATAGGTGATTCGCAGGGAGAGTTTCTTCTCAGGGTTACCGTCCTGGCGAACCAGGTCAGCGAATCCAACAACAGGTACGTTGGCAGGAAGCGCGCCAGTTGCCTGGGCAGCAACCAGTTCAGCGGCCTGGCCGCCGGCGGCCTGCTCATAAGTATCGAGGAAGGTGCCCATCAACCTGAAATCAAAATCGCCGAAGCGGGTTTCAGTCTCGTAGTAGAGCGCAAGGTCATGACCGGAGATGGTGCGTGTATCGAGATTGGCATAGTTGTCATCAACCCGTATCACTTCACCAGCCGGACAAATCCCATTGGCTGTCCAGAGCGCTTCTACAGCGGGATCCAGCGGAGCTGTGTCGCGTATTACGGCGGGATTCCCAACAAATGTGCCACAGCTGGCATTGCCGGCGTTCAGGCGAAGCAGCAAGTCATAGGCGATGTGGTTTTCTTCACCAAACAGACCAATGGTGTTCTCTTTCTTGATGCGCCAGAAGTCAGCGGTAAAGGTAAAGCCTGGCCCTGGTTCGAGGACAATACCCCAGGAGGTACTGGTTGACTCTTCCGGCTGCAGGCTTTTGCTACCCTGGGCAGTTCGCTGCACGCTGTAGCGACAGTCCAGTTCAGCCTCGGTCGGATCAACCGCAAAACAGGAGAAGTCGTCTATTGTATTGGATCGAGCGACAGCAGCCTCGTTGACCGTGATCAGGTTTGGTGCCCGGAAAGCCTGTGACCAGGATCCGCGGAGCAGAATCGATTCGATGGGGCGATAACCGAATGCAAATTTGCCGACAGCGGTGCTGCCCACGTCCGAAAAGTCTTCTCCGCGGATTGCCAACTGCACGTCGAGATTACTCAACACAGGGATGGCCAGTTCAGCAAACAGTGAGGTCACGTCACGCTCGCCGGAACTATCCGATGAAGGACTGGAGTTCACCACGTCTGACATGAACGGGAAGGTGACGCCAGCGTTGTCGGTAAATATAACCGTGCCGTCAAGCCGCGGGTCGCGATCGTCAACAAAACTCTCGGTGCGGAATTCAAAACCGGCCAACAGGCCAATGGGACCAGCAGGCAGGTCAAAAATAGCCGGATTGGAGATCTTGAAGTCGACCATTTTCAGGTCCTGTTCGTTGTCACGATAGACATCGATCAGGGCACGTTCCAGGTTGTTGTTTTCCCTGCCACTGAATGCGTTGAACGCTGCAGCGGTGGTGTCGTTAAGGGCTTCTGTCATCAGGGTATTCGAGACCCGATCACGCGTAACGTCGGTTCTCGTGGCACGTGACCAGGTCAGTGCACCTTCCCAGTCCCAACTGCTGAACTGGCCGCGCAGACCACTGACAACGCGGTACACGTCACCCGACACATCGACAATGCGCGGTGTGACAAAACGGTTGTTATCGATGCGAAGCGCTACACCGCTACAGGGTACGCTTGTACCAATAACGCTGTCAGGCAGGCGGTTGGGTGAGCCACAGGGGCCAAGCGGGTTGTAGTAGTTATCGGCCGGCACCTCAAAGTTGGCAACCGCACCAAGCTTGGTAGACGCATGCCGGAAGGTGTTGGTGTCAGACAGATAAGCAGAAAACTCGTTAAACCACTCCATGGTGTCGAAGCTGTGATCCAGGTAAGCGTAGATATTGGTGCGCTCGAGATCGGAATACAGGTCACGGTTTTCATTCAGGTCGTAGCGATAGGTACCCTGCCCGTCGATGGCGCCGCAGGTGCCGTAACCGATGTCATACTGGCAACGCGGGTCACC